>RFGN01000694.1 GCA_003696645.1 Gammaproteobacteria bacterium
CCATCAGAAACATCACAACAACCCTCAACACAAGCACTAAAACCACAAGAAGAATCACAATACTCATCAGCCTGACCACTCGAATCAGAATCAAAGCAGGTGTTTATTTCCTGCTCATCGCACGCAGAATCAGCTCCGCAGGCTGACTCGCAAAGGTCATTTTTGGCTGTGGAAAGGAAGTCTGTTTCCTCAGAGTAGCCTGTTGAATTACACTCCACGCACTTTCCTTCGGAGGCATCCCACCTGAACATTTCATCAGTCCAGCCGTCAGAGTCGTCATCTGTCGAATCAGCACACTGCGACTCATCCGTCTGCTCCCATGTTGTTGCCCTGTCAGCGCAGAAGGTTGGCACGTTAATCTTCGTCATGTTGTATCCTGTACAGTAATGGCCGTTCTTTCCTGATGGCGGAGAAGTGTAATAGTTAGAGCCTACATCCCACAGGTTTGCCGTTCCGGTGCTTTCATCATCAATGATGAATCCATTGGTCAGGTCAACGCAGATTCCATTAGTTGCGCTTGTATAGTTTGCGCACACGCCTCTTCCAGGACCCCATGAGTCGTTCATGCAGAGGTCACCATAGTCCCCGTTTATTCCGTTGTTGCACACAGCATCAGCATCATTCTCATAGTAGTCCCACGAGTTGTCCCTTACCGTATCAGCTCCCGCATCATCGTCATCGACGCTGAACTGGCAGTCGTCCACATCAGCTCCATCAGCTTTTCCGTCACAGTCGTTGTCAAATCCGTCGTTACAGTCTGTTTCTGAAGCGGGAGGCGAACCCCAAATCCAGGAGCCGGCATTGGAACGGTAGCAGGTCATTGACGGTACGTCATCTTCGTATGTCCAGAGTGAGCTGCTGGAAACACACTCGTTGCCCGAATTGCATGTTAGAACCTCAATGTTGCAGCAGTCAGAAAGGCCGGTACAGGTGGCAGTGCAGGTAGAAGCAAGAACTTCTCCGCCTGAAATCTGGCCATCAGAGCCGTCAGAATCGTCATTGTTGTCGCAGTCCACAAAGTTGGAGTCGTCCCAGCCGGAAGAGGTGCACTGGACATTGTAATAGCACAGGTCAGTTGCAGTGTCATATTCAAATCCGCTGCCGGCAGCGTTGCCGCAGTTGGTACATGTCAAAGAACCGACAGTAGTGTCATTGCCATAGTCCCAGCCGTCATTATCGGCAGCGCAGGCATCCGTGCTGTTGTAATAGCAGGAATCAATGCTTCCTTCAACGTCCACAATCTCGCAGTTCGCCTGCGAGCCGTTCATCGTTCCTTCATCGCATGGAGGCATCGCTTCTGACTGTGTCTGGCAGCCCGCAGCATTGCATCCCTCTCCAAAGAAGCAGTGCGTTTTGTTCTCATAGCCGGAATCAAAACATGCTTCAGAAGAGGAGTACTGCCAGCCGGAAGAGGAACATGAAACGCCAAAGTAGCACACGTCGTTGGCATCGTCATATTCATAATCCTGATCACAGGTGGTGCATGTCAATCCGGGAACGAGGTCTGTGTCTTCTGTTTCAGAACCCCATCCTGAATTTGCAGAAGAACACACAAATCCGTAAGCGCACACGTTTCCGGATTCACAGTATCCTGAAGAGCAGCTTCCCGAGGAGCAGCCCAGGGAGCAGTCCTTGGTTCCTGCGCCTCCAGAGCAGGAAGAAGAGTCGCAGTACCACGACGTGTCTGATGAATACGACCAGCCGGTGCCGCCGCACGCAGCGTTATAATAGCAGGTGTCTGAAGCATTGCAGTATCCTGCCCCTCCGCATGATGAAGTGAGGGTGCAGTATGGGAATGGTTCGGTTGAGATAGACCAGCCGGATGAAGAGCATGAGGCATTGTAGCAGTTCTGACCGTTGCAGCACTTGTATACACCGTTATCAAGAGACCAGTCAGCCGTATTCGTGCAGGTTCCTATTGAGGAAGATGCATAATCAACAAGCCTCGTGATGGTCATCGCGCAGGAAGAGCCGCTGCAGGACTGAGTTCCGGAATAGCAGTAGTCTCCTCCGTCGCCGGCAGCAGGCTGGCATGTGGTTCCTCCTGAGTTGGAATAAACAGAGCCTGGAGAAGGACAACAATCTCCCTGCACAGCCCCTGATGAAGTACAAGTATCGCAGTAGTTGGCCCTGAGATCGTTTGTTGTTCCATTTACAAGAACGCAGCCCGAATTTCCGCACGTGTTGCCCCAGTAGCAGGTTTCGTCAACCGTCACGGTATGGCTTGTGCTTCCGCACGGACCTCCGTCGTTGTCATTTATGCAGAAGTCAGGACATGGAGTGTCGGTCTCAGAAGCTGATGTTGCTTCGCAATGATCATTGTTGGAATCCCAGTAGCAGATGTCTGCAACATCATCAAGGTAGTTCTGGTCATAGTCGATGCCTGTCTGGTTCAGCATATTGCACGTTGTGCCGGAGCATGATCTTCCAGATGGTGCATACCAGCAGGTAGTGCCGTTAAGAGTTCCCGGAGTCGGACAATAAGCTCCCTGAGTTACGCCCGAAGCAGAACATGTATCGCAGAAGTCCTGCCTCAAAGTTCCGCTTGAAGAGTAATTGCATCCTGTCGAAGAGCAGAAGTCGTTCCAGTAGCATGTCTGTTGGCCAGCATTAATGTCCCTTGTCTGCGAGCATGCTCCCCCGTTGCTGTCGTCAATGCAGAAGTCCCTGCAGGTCTCAGAAGACTTGTCAGACCAGCCGTTATTGCACACTGAAGAACCGAAGTAGCACACATCATCCTCATCATCAAGGCAGAAGTCCTGAGAGCAGCTTCCTGTTTCGCAGTCAGAGCTTAAAACAGGACATGTGTCGTCAGTATTGTAGGCGCACGAAGAGGAGCACCAGCTGCATGTAGAGCTTGAATTCCAGTCATAGCCTACAGGCAGGTCGTCACACTGCGAATCAGCGCCGCATCCTGATTCGCACTCAGTATCCGAGCCTTCAAAGGGAGAAACCCCCGCAGATTCTGTTCCGTCAGCATCGCACGTTCTGCACTGGCTTTCAGATTCGTCACACCTGTACACAGTATCCCATGAAGCATCTGAAACATCATCGCATTTCAGCCCGTTGGTGCCGGCGCCACAAATTGCAGACTCAGAGGCAGCGCAGGCAGCCGGCAGGTCAAGAGAGGTTGAATTGCTAGCCCACTGCACGCAGCACAGGTCGGTAGCGCCGTTCTCATAGCAAATGCCATCAGCAGAATAATCACCTCCTGAAGCCACAGTGTTGTCACAGGTGCTGCCGACAAGGTCAGTGCATTCAGTGTCTATATACCCCGTTCCCTGCGCTGCCGGATCAGAAGTGTCGCAATCCCACGGCCCTGACGAGGTGGCGCCGGCACACACACCCTCCTGAGTGAATGAACCGGTTGAACCGTCAGCATCGCATTGGGAACCATTGTTTGAAGCTGAACAACCACATTCATAGGTCGTTCCGAAAAGAACGATGTCTTCAGTTACTGAGTCGCCACAGCACACTCCGGCATCAGTGCATACTCCGTTATTGTTGCACTGATTTCCTTTCGACTGGGAAGCAACCCACGAGGAACCATTACAGTAGTAAGTGGTGGTTGTTATGGTAATCTCAGAGCACACATTCGAAGAAGAGCATGTGACAAGACTGCCGTCGTCGCATGCCTTTGAAGAGTCATCACCGAAAATCCAGTCGTCAGCGTTATTGCAGCATCTCGAGTTGGTGCTGTCCCAAAGGGAAGCATCTCCTGAACCCGAACCTTCAACGCAGCCGCAGGCCTGCTGACTTTCTTCCACAGTCTGGAGAGTGCAGGTGGAAGTGCAGTAACCGGAAACCCCGTCTCCCGCAGCGTCGTCACAGCTATTCGGAGCGACCTCATCGCAGTCAGGAGCAGCACCGCAGCCGTCGTCTGCCTCGCAGGTGTTCTCAACATTATCAAGATATCCTGAAGTGCAGGTAAAGCAGTAACTGTCATTGGCATCATAGCTGTTACAGCAGTCAGTAGTGGCAAAGGCGGAACCTGTATTCTGATTTGTGTAAGAAACAGGATTGTAAGAGTCGAGAACACAGTAGGAGCAGTCGCCCGGAGAACCCGAACAGGTATCAGAAGTTGCCACCTGCGCATCATCGCAGTTCGCATCAGAATTGCAGTCATACCAGACGCCATTCGAACAGTAATCAGTGTCAGAGTCACCATCTACATTAAATGAGGAACCATTATTATAGCATGTGCTGCCGGCAGCACAGTCGGACGAATTATCACAGCACAGCTTTGTGAAAGAGCACGAGCCATCGGAAGAAGTTATTGAGGAATCGCACGAGATTGACTTTGTGTACTCTCCAAAGTCGTCGCCACAGCACTTATCAGCAAAGTCACCCGACCAACCGGTTTCGTTCCAGGTCACAACAGAATCAGCACCCTGAGGATCGCAGTAACTGGCATCCACACAGAGAGAACTGTTGGTGTCAGGGTCCTCTATAGTGTCAAGATTGTCGCACGTGCATCCTGAATTGCAGCTCCAACCGTACCACCGGTAACTGCAGTCCGAAGAGCTGGATGTGCAGCTTCCCTGAGTCTGCAATGTTGAATCCACACAACCCTGCCATCCTGAGCCGCAGTCAGCATCATTATCGCACACAGCACCGCATGCAATGTTAGTGTTTCCTCCGTCAGCACCATCGGAAGTGTCTGAGTCAGCGCACGAAAGAGGCTGCGGCACATAATCGCAGTTTCCGGAACCGTCGCAGTAGCCCTGACTTCCATAGTAGTCGGAAGCAGAACCGGGATACTGGTTGTCGCCGTAGGTGGCAACGCAGGCATAAGTTGAAGAGCAAAGAGTCGTTGTGGAATTGTAGCCGCACTCGTCATCAGGCTTGCAGTACCAGCACTTTGAAGAAGAACCGCACGCATAGTTGCCATCATTGCAGCAGATTCCACCGTTGGGACCTGTTTGACCCTCGCAATCGGAATCATCGCAGTCAATAAAGCCGTCGCAATCGTTGTCAATACCGTCAGTGCACTGCTCGGAAGGCGCAACAGAACTGGTGTTTATGAAGTAATCAGAACCGTCATAGTAACAGTAGTAAACAGTGGATTCTATCGTTATGTTAGTGCAGACCGCAGAAGGTGTTGAGCAGTCAAGGCTTGCTTCAGTATAGCAACAACCCTGGCCGGTACAGGTGTCAGTACATGATGAAGAGCTTACCTCAACGTCCTCCACATAATCATCAGTACCCGACTTGGAAGTGCTGAAAGTTGTATCATCATAGTCGTCGCAGTCAAGAGTTGCCTCTTCACAACCTCCGGTTGGAGCGCACCAGTCACCATCCCCAGCAGTGCCACCGCCAGCACCACCATCATAAACGCAAGTGTCAGCAACAGTATCTGCAGTAGCACTTATGTGAGTACAAGTTTCAAAATTCTGGCAACTTCCAGAGCCATCACAGCTTACCTTACCGCTTGTATTGTAGAAGCAAACATTTCCGGACAGCTGACCTGCAGGCAGACAAGTGTCGCCAGCAACCCTTCCCGAAGCAGTGCAGTAGTCACAGGTATTCTGCTGCAGAGTTGCGGAGAGGGAAAGATTGCATCCTGTGTCGAGGCACGTGTCAGAATAGTAACAGGTGTTGGCAACAGACGGATCAGTCCTCGTTGTCATAGCACAGGAGCCTCCGTCATAGTCATCAATACAGAAGTCAGGGCAGATTTCAGTTGCCGAAGTGCAGCCTCCAGAGGCAGTGCAGTAGTCAGCTCCAGGATCAGTTGAATAACAGCAGGTGTTGCCTGCATCATCCAAAGTAGCTGAAGTGCACGCGCATACTGCAGATGATTCTGTACAGCCAGTTGCAGAGCATCCCTGCGTGCCGTAGTAGCAGGTTGAGCCGACGAAGGTTCCCGGAACAGGGCAGTCCTCGCTGTTACCTGACCATCCAGAAGTTGTGCAGGTAATTCCATAATAGCAGAGTCCATTCGTAGTGTCGAGCTGATAACCATCACCGGTCTGACCGCACGTTTCGCACGTCACGCCGGGAGCAATATCCGAATCAACGCTATAATCCCAGCCGTCAGTGTCAGCCTGACAGGTGTTGGTAGTGCTGTAAAGGCAGTAATCGGTAGTGCCTGAAGCATCAATCTGCTCGCAGTTTCCGGAGGTTGAGGTGAGGTCGCCCTCGTCGCAGGTTGGCTTTGATTCCGAGCCGATGCCCGTGCATCCGAGAGAAGTGCAGTCATCAGACCTGTCGAGAGAGCCGCCATTGTCATAATAGCACAGGTTTCCTGAAATCGTTCCGGGATCAGGACAGGAAACCGAAGTCCAGTCAAAGCCGTCATTGTCCGGAGCGCACACATCCGTATCATTGTAGTAACATGTGTTTGTGGTGTCAACAAGGCATGCACCAGGGCCGGCATCCTCTGTTGTGGAAAGAGTAGTGTAATCACATGTTATGGATTCGTTCTGCTCGTGGCAGCCAGTTGCATCACATGCAGTTCCCGCATTATAATAGCAGGTCACTGTGCTGCCGGAAACATCGAGTTCGCCCCGGTCGTTACATGCAGAATCAAGACTGCCTGTCCATCCGGCAGAAGGCGAGCAGTCAACATTATAGTAGCATGTGTCAGTAGCATCATCATACTGATAGCCAGATCCCGGTCCTCCGCACGTAGTGCACGTAAGAGAACCGATTGTAGTGTCTGCTGAGAAGTCCCACGCATCTGCATCAGCAGCGCACGGGTCAGAGGTTGAGTAGTAGCAGGTCTGACCGGACTCACAGTCGGCCTTAGTGTCATTTATGGATCCGTCATCGCATGAAACTGCAGAAGAAATAGATGTTCCACATCCTGTTGAAGTGCATGATTCCGTGCCGTACCAGCACAGGCAGTCAGTAGTACATGAGGAAACAGCAGTGAAATTGTCAGAAGCAGTAACTACAGTGCCAGGATCAGAGCATGCTTCCACCGAGCCTGACCATCCGCTTGTAGTGCAGGAAACACCATAGAAGCACTCGTTGTCAGCATCATCATAGCAGACATCATCAGCTCTTGCGTTGTAAGAATCCCCTGTCGTCGTACATGACCTTGTTGAAACAGTAATGGTTGTGCTGCTGGACCAGAAGCCCGAAGCAGTGCAGGGATCGGAAGAAGAATAATAACAAACATCACCAACAGCACAATTAGCACTAGAACCATCAGTAATGCTCCCCTCCTCACAAGAAGGAACCGCCTGAGCAGAACCGCACGAAGAATAACAGCAATAACCATTCTTAATCTCGCCATTAGTGGCCTCATCACAGTTAGCAGTTGCCCCGCAATCAGCTTCGCACTGATTATCAGCAGAAACAGGAGAACCATAAACAATGCCTGATTCTGTGCTTGAAGCGCACAAAACACACGCAGCAGCATCAGAAACATCCGCATCAACACTATCAGGCCTCTTCAAATCAGAATAATCCCAAGAAGCATCAGAAACATCATCACACCTATTACCAGAAACACCAGGATAAGAAGCCCAATCAGAACTACACGTATCAGGCAGGTTGTCACCAGTAGTATCAATAGCAGAAGTAGTGCAATTCACACATGAACCTCCATTAACATTACAACCCGTTCCAACGCACACACCACCATCA
>RFGN01000695.1 GCA_003696645.1 Gammaproteobacteria bacterium
CTACACCGCTATGTTCTCCCCCCTTGGTCGACTCGACCCGCTCAAACAAGTGTGACCTGATCTGGTCAGGGATGCCTGGCCCATTATCCCGCACCTCAATCGCCAGTTCCCGTTCCCCTTCTCCGTTGGTTGCGACATAGGTGGAAACCTCAATGATACCGGTCTCTTTCGCCACCGCTTCGGCAGCGTTTTTGAGCAGATTGACCAGAATCTGCTTGATGGCATCTCGATCAGTCTTCAACTTGGCAAGACCTTCCTGAAGATGCAGACGAGTGCTCACGCCCTTCTCATTCAGCAGACTACTCTCAATCAGTTTCAACTGTTTTTCTATCGTCTGATTGATATCCACCTGATCCAGAGACAACTCAAATTCGGTATTGCGGGCCTGCTTCAGTATATTGGTGATCCGTTCCACCTCAGTAGATATGACGGTCAGATGTTCCTGTGCCGGATGCCCTTCTTCCAGTTTCCCCCCCAAAAGATAGAGGTAATTGGTGATGATATTGAGTGGATTCTTGACCTCATGTGCCAATACTCCGAGATGCGACTGAAAGGCTTCGGTCAATTCATCCTGGATCAACGCCTGCTGGTCCAGCCGTCTTCTTGATTGTTGTAGGGTCTGTGACAGCGTGGAAGCAAAGGCCGGCATGAGCAACCTGGCCCATTTGTCCTGGACGGGGTCATCAAAACCCAAGATCACTACACCTTCTGTATGTCCCGCAATTGTAAGTGGGAAGGCATGAATATGCTCTGCTTCCAGCAGGGACATCAATTGCATATCCTGTACCACTGTGGCGCTCGGATCCAGGTCATCAGCACACCACTGACTGGCCTCGCCAGAGCGCATGACACCGATAATGCGCGAGGCATCCATCGTCAACGGGATCGACATGTTTTGCAATAGTGACAACTTGTCTGAACAGCCGCTAAAGACCTGCAGTGCTTCGCCTTCCTTCAGCAAGACCACACCTCTGCAGTCACCAAAGAAGAGACTGAATGACTGGCTGATCGTCTGTCGAAAAGCACTGTCATTATCACAACCCGCGAAAAGAGACTGCATCGCTTCCTCGGCAAGCGATCGCCCGGCCTCATCCATCAGCAGATCATGATATTCCTCTCCTGCCGGATTGTCTTTCTGCTTTCTGGCAGCTATAGCCTCAATACGTCCCTTGAAATCATTCGGCATATCAGACTGATCTGGCAGGCCATATTCGGTTAGTAGGGTCAGTCTTTTCTCCCATGCCGTCTGCGCCTGCGCCAAAAGCTCGGTGACATCATTCTTTTTGAGGTCAAACAACTGATGGGCCTCATCGAACGGTATCGCCTGTTTTTCACTGCCGGCCGAAACCAGAAGGGATGTCAGGAAAGCCGCCCGAATCAGCGCATCTGATTCTTGCACCTGTTCCAGTGATACATCCTGGTAACGAAGGGCATCTGCCAGAAAAGAGGTCTTGCTCAGGGGTGCAACCAACCTGCTGCCGCGTTCCCCGGCAGTCTGGCGAAACCGCTCCCTTTCATGCACAAGCCGATCTTCCGGGGAGAGCGACAGGATATCGGCAAGGTATTGCCCTCGCGTCTTCTTGAGAAAATCCAGACGTCCGAGATCCA
>RFGN01000696.1 GCA_003696645.1 Gammaproteobacteria bacterium
ATTATAGCCTCTCGCGGCGGGGAACTGGCCGTATGCTTGCTGAATCACATCGGGTCTTGATCAGGGCAGGTATAGGTTTTTAGAGTCACGGCATGGGGGGAAGATCGGGGATTGTATTGGCAGTGCTGACGATCGGCATCATCGCCTGGCTGATCGATGCGGCTTTTGTCCACGGGCAAATGCGTGATGCTTCGTGGGCGGATGCATTTCAGGCCAATTTCCACTCGCGCCTGCTTTTTACGGCTGCGCTCGTTGCTCTGGGGGCGTTCTGCGTGCGTTCCGTATCCGGTAGGGATAGCAAGGAGCGGGATCTTTTCGAGCGGCAGCTGCTTGACAGCATTCCCGCACCTGTTTTCTACAAGGATGCCGATTACATCTACACCGGATGCAACCGGGCCTTTGAGGAGTTTCTCGGGATGGGGCGGGAAGAGATCATTGGCAAATCGGTCTATGACATTGCCCCCAAAGCCCTTGCCGATGTCTATCACGAGAAGGATGCCGAGCTGATGAACAATCCCGGTGTCCAGGTGTATGAATTCGAGGTCAAGAGCAGGAACAGCGAAGATCACCGTCAGGTGGTGTTTCATAAGGCAACCTTTCATGATTCCGATGGAAAGGTGGCCGGCTTGATCGGCGTGATCCTGGATATCACCGAAAGAAAGCGAGCCGAGAAACGGAACGAGAAGCTGATCCGAGAGCTGAGGCAGGCTCTGGAAGAGGTCAGGGAGTTGCGGGGCCTGATTCCGATTTGTGCCTCCTGCAAGAGCATTCGCGATGATCAGGGATACTGGCAGCGGCTGGAGGCGTATTTTCAGGAGCACTCGGATGTCCAGTTCAGCCACAGCATCTGTCCGGAATGCGCCCAAAAGCTTTACCCCGACCTTGATGCCGGGGCCTTCATCTGAAGGCCCAATGCGATGAATCGGCTTCAGGGACAGCTGATTTCTTTTTCGATGGCCAGGATCAGCTTCTGACGCTGCTCTTCCGATAGCTTCGGTTCGGTCTCGCGGCTCTGGCGGATGCGTTCCAGCGTTTCATGCATGATCCTCAGGCTTCGCCGGAAATTGCGGCACCTGCCGCACAGCAGCAGGTGAAGACGCAGGCGGAAAGCCTCCCAGACCGAGAGCTCGCGCTCCAGGGCATCCGA
>RFGN01000109.1 GCA_003696645.1 Gammaproteobacteria bacterium
CGTAGTTGCCCACATCGGACTTGTAGGTCATGTTGCCGATGCTGTCGTAGCGATAGCTCTTGGTCTGGGTCGCTGACAGGCCACTGATCGCATCGGTGAGGGTACTGGTGGCACTGACCAGTCGATCTGCGGTGTCATACCCATACTCTTCAAACAGGTTCTGCTTGGCGTCCCGTTTCCAGGTGACATTGCCCACGGCGTCATAGCCATAGCCAATGTTGCGGATATCATTCAGGTAACCCAGGCTGGTGCGGATGCCGGTCAGATGACCGGTGCTGGCCTGGTAGGTGTTCTCGGTGACGAGGCCATTGCCGCGCATCTCCTTGACCACCCGGCCACTGGCATCCATGCTCATGACCCGATAGAACGTCACATAGTAGCGATCATTGATATTGGCCTGCAGCGCCGCCTGGGTGTCTCCCAGGGTGGCAGTGATGCTGTCGATCGGCGCCGTGGCCTGTTGTGCCAGGCTGTTCGCCTGGCCGTTCAGGCTGTTGGCCTGGGCGTAGAGACCGTTGGCCTGAGCGTTCAGGCTGTTGGCCTGGCCGTAGAGGCTGTTGGCCTGGGCGGTCTTGGCATTGGCCTGATTCACCATCGCCTGATTGACAATCCTGATATGTGTCGTGCGTCCCCACCAACGGCGTTTCTTGATGATGGTCACGCTGTTGCGTCGCAACGTCGCTGCCTGATTGACCAGGCTGTTGGCCTGCACCCTGAGCAGATTGGCCTGCTGAGTTGCGGCATTGGCCTGACTGGTCCTGGCATTGGCCTGGGCCGTCAGAGTATCGACCTGCTGGCCCTTGGCGATGGCCTGGGTATAGACACTGGCCGCCTGGGTCTGCCCCTGACTGACGGACTGGTACACCGAGGCCTTGCTGGTATTGGCCTGCGCCTGGGCCAGCATGGATTGGGCCTGTTGCAGGAGCGTATTGGCTTCTTTCTGCATGGCATAGTAGGGGGCCAGGGCTGCATTATATTGCTGCCAAGCCGTTGTGGACTGACTGCTGTAGGCCGCATAGGTGATCGTACCATTGATATACTGGTTATACAGGGATGACCAGCTGGCATAGTAGACCTGGTAGGCTGCCTGTTGGATCTTGTAGGCACTGGCCTGGAGCTGTTTGGCCTTGTCGTTGAGCAGCTGGGCATCGATCCGCAGCTGCCTGGCTGCCGCCTCCAGCTGCGGGATCTGACTGGCGTAGCTGATCGCAGACTGTTTGTACAGGGCAGCGATGTCGGTATAGTACTGCGCCTTGGAGCTGTACTGGGCGGCCTTGAGCTTGTATTGGGTGGCCTGCGTTGCCAACGCCTTGAGGGTGTCCAGCAGGACCTGCTGGTGCTGCGGGTTGTAGTCCTTGATCTGGTAGCTCGGACTCTTGATCGTGACCAGATAGCCATTGGCGTTGTACTGATGGACCACGCTCAGGTTGTTGGGGCGGTATTCGTAGTACACCCGACCGAAGTTGTCAAAGTAGGTAGTGTGGTACAGCCACTGGTTGTCGATCCGGGTCCGAGTATGATAGGGTCGGCCATACCAGTCATAATAGGTGTACTGGATGTAGCCGGATGGCCCGGTGACACTGGCGACCTTGCCAATGCCATGGCCATATGGCGAGTTATCATAGACCCATTGGGTGGTGCCTTCGGCCTCGGTACGGGTGGTCATGCGACCGAGCTTGTCGTAGGTCATGCTGACGGTCTGTCCCTTGGCATCCGTCTGGCTCTCGAGCTCACCAAAGACGGTATAGGTATAGTCCCAGTGGCCCATGTCGGGGTCGTCCATGCTGGTCTTGCGGCCCCGGTTGTCGTAGGTCATGTGCACGACGTTGCCCTGCGGGTCGGTGGTGTCGGTCAGGTTGCCATAGGCATCATAGGCATAGGTCATGCTGCCTTCAGGGTCGGTGACCCGGACCTTCTGACCCAGCACGTTGACCTCGGTGGTCTTGGTGTAGCCCATGGGGTTGTCCGTGGTGGCCGGACCGGTGACCGTGGTGGTATATCCACTGTAGGTGGTCTTTGTGACCGCTCCACTGGCCTCGGTGGCGGTCTCGGCCCGACCGAGGACGTCATAGGTAAAACGCACCGCGTACTGGGCATCGCCCTGGTAGTAGGGCTGTGTCTTGCTGCTGACCTGGCCGAGGGCGTTATAGTGGGTATCCTGGAAGACCAGGCGTCCGTCAAAGCCGGTATGGACCGTGCGCAGGGTGCGTCCGAGGATATCCAGGTAGGTGGTCTGCGGCGGCAGGCTCTGCCACCAGTTTTTGGTCTGCTTGATAATCTTGGTGGCCGCAAAGCGTGGGGCGTTGGGGTCGTTAGTGGGCAGCGCCACAGTGGTGGTGTGGGTGATGCCCGACGCCAGCTGTTCGCTGGTCTGATGCCCGAAGTTGTCGTAGCTCCAGCGGGTGGTCAGCCCATTGGGGCCAGTGAGGGTCAGCCGGTTGCCGGTGACCGCATCATAGGTATAGCGCTCGGTATGCCCCAGGGCGTTGGCCACGCTCTTCGGAAAGCGTCCGTCGGTGGTGTAGGTGGTCGTGGTGGTGCGGGCCGGATATTTAACATCCGCAGGGCCATTTGGACCATAAATACTCACGGTCTTTTTGTTTCCAAAACCATCATAGGTGTATTCGGTGGTCTGCGCCAGGGCCGTGCCCGGTTCGACCGTCTCGGTCAACAGGAAGCCCGTCAACGGATCGTAGGTGAAGCTGGAGGTGCGTGTCTGCGTGTCGGTCGGGGTGGTCTTGGTGACCGTGGCCTGGGTCAGTCGGCCGAGGATCCAGCTGCCAGGATCGTTGCTGTACTGGTTGACGGTGCTGGTGATATAACGTTGTCCATTGGCCGACTCGGTCACCGACTCAACATTCTGCATGTTGCCGTAGGCATCCGGGTTGCTGTTGGTGACCGTGGTGGTGCTCAGTAACGTGCCATCCAGATCATAGCGCTTCGTGGTGGTGGTTCCCGCATAGACAAAGACGGTGTCGGGGACCCCGGTTCCCGTGTTATTCGTGGTTGTCTGCGCAGGGATGACCGTCTCCCGGCTGAGCTCTACCCCATTGAGGCTTCTGACCGTGCTGGTGGCCATGCCCACGTATGGATATGTCTGGTTGTAGGTGGTAGTAGTGACAATCCCGGTGCTCTCATCGGTGGTGGTGACCGTCGCAAACCCCAGGGAACCCAGGCCTTCGGTATTGGCGCGCATGCCGGCGTAGTGATATGACACGCCCAGGCGTCCACCGACCCCGTCGTCAGTGGTGAAACGCGACACAACCGAGGCCGCAACCTGCAGGTCACGTTCCTTCGGCGATACCGCCCCGCTGCCCTTGGTATAGACCGAGGCATCCGTCAGGTATTTGTACTCAAAGCCCGTGACCGCCCCCTGGCCTGTCGTGATCGAGGTGATGACATCCGGGGCCTGTGGGTTGGTGGTGGAGGCAATGACTCCCCCAAAAGAAAACCCAATGATATCCGCCGTGCCATCCCCGTTGATATCGGCCAGCATGCGCGGCTGTTCTCTGTCCCAACCCCGCATATTGCCATACTGGTTGATCCAGGCACCCTGGTAGACAAAGCTTGCGCCGGTACTCAAAGCAACCACGGTATTGTAGCCATCGAAACCGACAATATCGGCTCGTCCATCGCCATTGACATCGGCCATCTGCCGCGGATGCGCCCCCACTCGCCATTTTCTGCCGGTTGGCCCCCAGCCAAACATGCCGTAGATCCAACGCCTCTTGGCGGTAAATCCAGTACCGGTATTGAGGGACACATAGACCCCGTCATAGCCAAACCCGACGATATCGGGCAGACCATCTGCATTGACATCTGCCAGCTGGCGGGGATAACGATTGGGCCACCAGGATTGGTTGGGGCTGCGGCAACCCGTACCAAAATCATTGATCCAGCGTGAGGGGGCTGTAAATCCATGGCCGGTACTCAACGAGACATACACACCACAGTTGAAAAAACCGACCACATCGGCCATGCCATCGCCATTCATATCCTGCACCATGCGAGGATGTCCGCCCTGACCATTCGGGACTCGCCAGCCCTGGTTGTAGCCAAACGCCCCGACCCATACTGTCGGAGCAGTGAAACTTGTTCCGGTACTCAGAGAGACCCAAACCCCTCCATAATGAAAGCCGACCACATCGGCCATGCCATCGCCATTGACATCGGCCAGCATGCGTTCATGATAGGCCTTGCGATAATTTCTGGTGTGATACCCAAAGTCATTGACCCATTGACGAGGCGCAGTAAAACCATCGCCAGTGCTCAATGAAACACGCACGCCTCCATAATGAAAGCCGACAATATCCGCCTTGCCATCGCCATTGACATCCGCCATGGTGCGAATATGATATGCCGTCCGCCAACGTTCCGGATCGCCATAAGCAAAGCGATTTGCCAGCTTGCGTGTCATCGGAGTCAGCCCGGTCTTGCTGCCGTAGGAGACATAGACTCCGTCATAGCCAAACGCGACAATGTCGGCCATGCCATCACCATTGACATCGGCGGTCATGCGCGGATGGTTGTCCACACGCCAACCCTGGTTATAACCAAACTGTGAGACGCGCATTGACCCATAGTTCCAGCCGTTGGTACGGTTCTGCCAACCAAACTGGGTAGCGGGCATGCAGTCATTGTTCTGCCCACAGACCTGGATGCTGCTGATCCGGGAGCGTTTGGTGGTGGGACTGACCTGGTAGGCGATCTTGTAGCTGCGCACCAGGGTGGTGCCCGAGTAGGCATTGATCTGTGCAATACGCTGCGTGCTGCGTGCTGCATAGCCATGACTGTATCCATTGGTTACATCCGGACGGGCCTGGTAGACCACATCGACATGCGCAAACGGCAGAGTGCCTTTTGTGCTATTGCCGGTATATTCCACCTTGACCAGTCGTACCTCATCGGCATTGGTGCCGAAGTTGTAGACATAGCGGATATAGTTGCCGGCGGTGTCCCGGGTCTGGTCCAGCACCCACACCAGATTCTTGACACTGCGCACCGGGACATAGTGCATCGTCAGGCCGGCCTTGGTCTCGACCTGCCAGGTATCTCCGGCCAGATGGGTAATCCGGGAGAAGCTGTCGATCCGGGTCCGGTATTCGTTGGCGGTGATCTGCACCAGTCGCTGCCCGTCCAGACAGTATTGGTCATTGGCGTCAAAGTCGACCGGATCATAATAGCCATCGGCCTCGACCGTGGTCGGGCAGCGACTGATCGCGGAGGTCCCGGACAGGCTCCAGCCTACTCCCAGTGGGCCATTGCCGCCCATGCTGTTGTAGTTGAGGGCAAGGTCCGGTTGCATGCCGCCAATCCCGGGAGTGACCTCGATCGGGACCGTGTAGCTGGCCGCCCCGTTGCTGACATTGGCCTCTCCCGGCAGGGATCCGACCGCCGCCTGGGCCTGTAGCCCGTAGCCTAGAAGGAGAAGAGACAGTCCCGTTTGCAACAATCGGCGCGGGGCCTGGGGGATGAATGATCCAGTCTGCTTGATCCATGTAAGCGGGTTCTTCATGGGGTCTCTCTCCTCATTGTTGGCCGATCACTCGGCCCGGGTTTTTCTACATTATTGTTTCAAAGGGTTCTGCCGGGCGCCGTCTGGGCGGCGTCCTGTTGGTCTTGCTGTTTCTGTTCTTCTGCCAGCTGTTCCTGCAGGCGTTTGATCTTCTCCTGGACCTGGTCGGCGGTGACGTTCGGGGTCACATCTGCCGGCAGGCCGGTCTGTTCGATCAGCTGGTCCATGTCCTGGATCAATTGGTCATCTTCGTTGATCGCCTGCTGCATCGCGGCAGCATCGACATTCTTCGAGGGTCGGGTCAGGCTTTCGATGGAGGGCATCTTGACCTTCTTGTAGGGGGGACGTTCGCCGGATGCAGGCGGAACTGGAATCGGCTCATTGGCAGTAGCGGGGGGAAGGACCGGTTGCCGGGGATCCTGTGAGGCCGCGATGGTGGCAGGTTTGCTGGGCTGGACCTTGAGATCGGATCGTGTTGACGTCACCGGCTGCGCTGGCGTGTCCAGACCCGGTCGTTCGATCAGCAGGTAGCCCATCACCATGAGGCTCACCGCTGCACCGTACATCAGCAGGTTTTTACCCAATCTCCCCTTCTCCCTGTTTCAGGTTTTACAAGACCTTAATGGATGCCTTTCCACCTTGTAAATAGTCCGTTCGGACTATTTTTCAAGGTTTTTAATCTCTGGCCGAATCCATCAGTTTGATGATGGCCTGCCGACGATCCTTGGCCTCGAGCTTTTGCAGGATACTGCTGATGTGGTTCTTGATGGTGCAGGGACTGCGTTTCAGTTTCTCCCCGATCTCCTTATTGCTGTGGCCCCGCTTGAGCCAGTGCAGGACCTCATGCTCCTTCTTCGTGAGTCGTTTCAGGCGGGTGTTCATGGTTCACCTCGTTCTTGTTATTTTCTTGTTTCTTATAGGTTTCTTAAATTAACGATCACCTTAGTAAAAAGGTTCCAGTTTTTTGGAAAAATATTATTTTTCGCTAATTCGCTATTTATATAATTAGCGCTTTATTTAAATAAAGGATTTATTTATAC
>RFGN01000110.1 GCA_003696645.1 Gammaproteobacteria bacterium
GGGCATGAGGTAATTGACGGGATAGACCAGTTCCAGGCAGGCACCCTTTGCATCGTCACCATCAGAAACAATGGTCAAAAACTGCTTGTCAAAGTCGTCCTTGGTAAGGTCTCCTTTGGTACAGGAGGACAGCATAACAAGGGCAGAAAGAACGAGCGTATAAGTTGCAAACTTCATTGGTTCAGTTTTTTTCGTGATTGTAAACGCTGCAAGATACACCACTAAAAGCGCAACTGTAATGGCGTAACGGCGATCTCCCGATCGCCGTTACCTTACCTCATCAGGGTCACATCCCCTTCGTAAAGCTGCTCGGTTCCATCGGCAAACTCCACGATGGCGAACCAGGCAAACACGGCGGGGTTCATCAGCTGCCCCCGGTGGGTGCCGTCCCAGCCGTAGGCCGGGTTGTTGGGTTCAAAATTGTGGTACTCGAACACCGTTTCACCCCAGCGGCTGAACACCAGGAAGGTCTTGATCCTGGTCACCTTGTCAGGATCGGCGTAAACGACCAGTTCGTCGTTGGTGCCGTCGCCATTGGGTGAGAAGGCACTGGGAACATAAATGCCCTTGCTCTTCGTAACCACCAGCAAAATCTGATCGCTGTCTTCACAGCCTTTGTCCGACACAGCCGTGATTTGATACAGCGTGGTGGTTTCGGGCTTGGCCACCGGATCGAGGCAATTGGTGCAACTCAGCCACTGCGTTGGATTCCACCAGATGCTGTCGATTTCACTCAGCGGCACCGTCACCTGGGTATTTATCTGATAACTATCGCCCTCCTCTATTTCAACGTAGCTGTCCAGTTGCAGCTCGAAAACCTGCGGCTGCTCCACTTCCAGTTGCGCAGCGAACTCACAGCCCACCGCATCCTGAACCACCACATCGTAAAAGCCGGGTTCCAGCCCCGGGAAGATGCTTTGTTGGCTGAAGGTCTGCCCACCGTCGTAAGAGAACAGGTAGGGCGGCGTGCCACCGGAGATTTCACCCAGGTAGATCGTACCCTTGTCGCCAAAGCAGGCGGGCTGAAATACATCCGGTTCCACAACCGGCTTGTCAGTGCTCACCACCACTTCATCGGTGTCGGTACAGCCGTTGCCCACATTGGTCACCGTCAGGGTGTAC
>RFGN01000697.1 GCA_003696645.1 Gammaproteobacteria bacterium
GGCCATACACTGAAGCTCAACCGAGGTTGAAAAGCCGATGAATAAAAATGTACACATGGTGTTGGCGACATGCTTAATGGGGTCACTGTTTCTGCTTGTGGGGTGCAATTCAAACCCCGTCAAGCGTGTTCCGTTTCAGGTTCCCGTTGTCGCATTCACGGATGACGGACAATACCTGCCCCAGCGCGTTGGGCCGGGCCTGGTGGCCGACCTGGATTCTCCGATCCCGGATGTCCCCATGCCTATTGGTTTCAAGCCCGTGATATCACGATGCTCCAGCTCATTCGATGGGGTAGCACGGACGGTGACGCATGTCTATCAGGGACGTGCCACAGTCGCCGAAACCGCGATTTTTTATCGTCAGCAACTGCCGTTCTTCAAATGGGAGCTTCAAAACCGGACTGATCAGGAAGACGGATCGATAATTCTGAACTACACCAAAGGACGGGAAGCGCTGAATGTTCGTGTCAGTAGCCGTTTCAATGTCTCAACAGTGGAAGTCTATATTACTCCTCGCTGAATTGAATAATTGACCTTTACCGAATCATAAAGTTGAAGAAATATCAATATGGATGCAAAAGAGCGTCATGAACTGAAAGACAATGATCTGGCCGAATTCCTACAGAATATCGGCGAGTTCTGGGGTAAACACGGCAACTCGATATCTGTTGTGATTCTTGTCGTGGTTGCAGCCTGGGTTGGCATGCGTCTATACACGAACATGCAAGCGACCCAACACGAAAACGCTTGGGCCGATCTGTCTTCAACCTCAACACCCGCCGGCTTCCGTGAGAGGGCGAGTGAGCATGCGGATGATCCGGCCTTGTCCGCCCTGGCCTTGCTTCGTGGTGCCGATCTTTACCTCCAGCAGGCCATCTCGTTGGATTACGAAACGGGGTCTAGTGAAAGCGAAACCACCAACCCGGGAATGTCAGCAGATGATTCCCTCAATCACGCCGAAAAGATGTATCGCCAGGTTCTTGATGGAGATTATGACCTGGTGTTTCGGGCTAATGCTGCGGTAGGCCTGGCCAATGTTGCCGAAACTCGGGGTGATTTCCAGACGGCAAAAGAACACTGGACCCTGGTTGAACAGCTCGCAACCCAAGCCAATCTTCCTGTCATGATCGCCTTGGCAGAAACCAGGTTGGACATGATCGATGAGTTGCAACGCCCCATCGTGTTTGCCACCGAACAGGCGGATACTCAATCATCCATCTCGGACCCAGGCGCGAGTGAAGCGGCCGTGGAACCCACTCCGTCCTCACCAAATACCGAATCAGAAACAAATTCAACGTCTGCAACTCCAGCCGATCCCGGCTCATGAATCGTCGTAAACAGAAATCCGATCATGACCGGACTCAGGGCAAGCAAAACCACACGATCTTGCCCAAACCGGAAGATTCACTAGAAGATGCAAACCTACCCGATGTGCTGCGTGATGATGCGGTGGAGAATGTCCGGTATAAATTATCCAAAGATTCCAACCATCGGCTGGACAAGTTCCTACAAAACCGGATCAAGGGATTCAGCCGACACCAGATACAACGCTTGATTTCTATCGGCGGCGTCACGGTCAACCAAAAACAGCCCAAAGCCAGTACAAAGCTTCGCCGTGGTGACGTCGTGGAAGTCCTCATCCCGCCACGGCCGGCCGTTGACTTGTCCCCCGAACCCATCCCATTGGAAATTCTTCATGAGGAGGAAGGCTTTGTTGTCGTCAACAAACAGGCTGGCCTGATCGTCCACCCCGCGCGCAGCCATCTGTCAGGAACTCTTTTGAACGCACTGGCCTATCATTTCCAGCAGGCCGAAGGCAGCGGCGATCCCGCTTCGCTTAGTCGTGTCGGCAAGGAACAGGCACGACCGGGCGTGATCCACCGACTGGACAAAAACACCACGGGTGTCATCATCGTCGCCAAACGCGATGAACAACATTGGAAGCTTGCCAAGCAATTCGAGGACCGTACCAATCTAAAAGTCTATCTGGCCGTGGTCCATGGCTGCCCAGACCCGCCCGGTGGTGTCATCAATGAACCGATTGGCAAACACCCAACGATCCGCGAAGCGATGGCGGTCCGACACGATTCGACGAGTCGGGAATCCGTCACTCTCTACCGTGTACGTGAGCGATACCGGGGGTATTCATTGGTTGAACTGGAGTTGAAAACCGGGCGAACCCACCAGATACGCGTACACATGTCGTACATCGGTCATCCTTTGGTGGGTGATATCGTCTACGGCGGTGAACCGGTCGGCTTGGCCGAGTTGGATAATCCCCCCCGCCCCGCTGCCGCCAGACCGTACCTGACTTTCGCACGAACCAAGGAAGAAGGCCAGCAATTAGAAGAAGAAGCGGCAAGTCGAAATGACATGCTGATGTCCACCCCCGCCCTTCATGCAGCCTTACTGCAAATGAAACACCCCGATACACGCGAAACGATGACCTTTACCGCGCCGGTCCACGGGGCCATGGCCCTGTTAATAAGGGAACTCCGTAAACGCCCTGACCCCGGCCCCGTCGTGACGGAAGGCACATATCTGGATCTCGATCATATGATTGACTGACTATGACGGCTCACCCTATCAGGTTCGAGGCACATCTGGTAGGATAATAGATGAAAGGGGGTACACATGTCGGAAATACCACAGCACACGGGACCATGGTTTCATCGCTTCCTTATCAGGCTGTTTGGAGTCCTACTGGCACTGCTCTGTTTTTGGCTGGTCGAATTTATCGTCAACGATATCGGCAGACAACCCGGGCCCAATTACTCCTTACTCGAAGAGCAAATGCTCGACCCCGCTCTGATTCAGTCGAAAGAAGAACTGGCAGAACAAATAAAGGATACCAAACAGGCCATAAATAACTTAAGAATGCGTCAGAAGCTACTGCGAGACAGTACGGACAACTCTCAGCGCACGATGAACCAGCTGCTGGAGTTTCAGCGCCTTCGGCTGGAAAAGAACCAGGCCCTTTCCCCGGAAGAACAGGCTGCCCTTGCAGACAGCCAGCGTTTATTCCTGGCCAATCAAAAAGATTACCAATCCCTGAATGAACGTATCAGTGAATTAACTGAGCAACTAGCCACGCTTGAAGCCGATCAGAGGGAGCTAGAAAAAGAGTTGGCCGAGGCAAGACGCCCCCTCCAAGAAGAATATAACCGCCTGTGGCGTCGGCATAAGTGGTATGTGGCCGGGATGAAGCTGGCGGTTCTGATCCCGCTTCTTTCAGTGACCATGATTCTGTTTTTGAAACTCCGCAGTAGCGTCTATGCCGTCATCGCCTATGCCCTCGGCACCGCGGTCGTCATTCGTGTCGGTTTAGTCATGCACGAGTATTTCCCCGCTGACTTTTTCAAATACATCCTGATCGGGGCATGTCTGCTAGTCGTGCTACGCGTCCTGTTCTATCTGATCGGGATGTTAGCCAAACCACAACGTGAATGGTTGTTAAAACAATATCGTGAAGCCTATGAAACATTTACCTGCCCGGCCTGTACTTTTCCGATCCGCAGAGGGCCGATGAAATTCGTCTACTGGAATCGACGTAGTGCCAAGCGTTTGACTTCTAACCAATTAGCATCATCTGAAACGTACGATGAACCCTATACCTGTCCGGCATGTGCCACCCGTGTGTATGAGAAGTGCGAGAAATGCGATAGCACTCGCCCCAGCATGTTGCCCGCCTGCCCCAACTGCGGAGTGGTCAAACCGTTGAATTGCTGAAGCCATATCAGGCATGCCGCTCCGATCACTCACCATGCCAAGGCACATCGTCAATCCCAGCCTGCTGATTTGCCAAGCGAGCCAATACAAACAATAGGTCGCTCAGACGGTTGAGATAGGTCACAGCAATGCTTGTGCTCGATGAATTAGCAAACAGATCCACGCTTGCACGCTCAGCCCGACGGCAGACGGTGCGAGCCAGATGCAAACGAGCAGATAACTCGCAACCGCCTGGCAGAATAAAATGCTTGAGAGGCGCCAGAGAGCCACTTATCTGATCAATCCACTTTTCCATTTCATTGACATGTGATGCCTGCACTCGGCGTGGCCGGCTATCATCAGCAGTGGCCAAGTCAGCCCCTAATTCGAACAGCCTTGCCTGCACCTGTTCCAGCATTCGCCTGATATGTCCCGACTCGCATACGACAAGCGCGAAACCGATCGCGGCATTGGTCTCGTCCACCTCGCCAATGCATCGCATACGCGGATCAGACTTGGGCACACGGCCACCAGCATGCAGGTCTGTCCACCCGTCATCGCCCCGTCGCGTATACAGCTTCATTTCACTCCGGCTCTCGTCTTCTTGCGTATAGGCTTGTGGACTTGATAGCCAAGAGCCAATTCCAGCACCTGGTCTACGTTCTCGACAAAATGGAATTCACATTTCTTTTTGACCTGCTCATCGACTTCCTCAAGATCAGGCCTGTTCTGCTCCGGGAGGATAATGGCCTTGACACCGGCCCTGGCAGCGGCCAAAGATTTCTCCTTGACGCCACCAATAGGCAGCACCTTGCCACGCAATGTGATTTCTCCCGTCATGGCCAAGCGCTGCCGAACGGGTCTGTCCAGCAACAGGGAGGTTATCGCCGTGAACATCGCGATACCCGCACTTGGGCCATCCTTGGGAACAGCACCCGCGGGTACATGGATATGAAGGTCTGTTTCCGACAGTTGTTTGATGTCGTAGCCCAGATCAGGTGATCGACTCTTGAAAAGTGACAATGCCGCACTGGCGGATTCTTTCATCACATCGCCGATCTGCCCTGTCAGTGTAACATTCCCCTTACCCGGATAGCGCGTCGCTTCGATAAAAAGCACCTCGCCGCCAACAGGCGTATAAGCAAGGCCCAGCGCAACGCCGGGCATGGTGGTTCTCGTATCAAGATCGCGGACATATTTCTCCGGCCCCAGCGCCTGACGAACAAACTCGTCGTCGATGACAGCCGGCTTTCGTCTCGCTTTTCCATTGTTCGCGCTGGCAACCTCGGCTGCAACGGCTCTGCACACAGACCCGATCTGACGTTCAAGTTCACGGACCCCCGCCTCGCGTGTGTAATTCTCGATTACCTTCCTGATGCCCGACGCCAGCCACCTGCATCGAGCACGCGTCAGCCCATTTTCTTTGAGCTGGCGAGGGACAAGATAACGGCGTGCGATCGCCAGTTTGTCGTGATCGGTATATCCCGGGATATCGATTACTTCCATCCGATCTCGCAATGCGGGTGGCACGTTGCCGATGTAATTGGCGGTGGCAATGAATATCACTTGGGATAGATCAAAAGGCACGTCAAGGTAACGATCTACAAAAGCGTTGTTCTGGCGTGGATCAAGGACTTCCAATAAGGCGCTGGACGGATCACCCCGGAAATCAGAACCAAGCTTGTCTACCTCATCAAGCATGAGTACGGGATTGTTGGTCCCTGCTCGACGTATCTCCTGTATGATTCGGCCGGGCATAGCGCCGATGTAAGTCCGCCGGTGCCCGCGTACTTCAGCCTCATCCCGGATACCTCCCAGGCTGATACGAGCAAACTGTCTGCCCAGACTGTCAGCAATCGACTGGCCGAGGCTGGTTTTCCCCACACCGGGTGGGCCCACGAGACAGAGAATAGGTCCACGCCCCTGTGGGTTGAGCTTTCGGACCGCCAAGTACTCGATGAGACGTCGCTTGACTTTATCCAGATCAAAGTGATCGCGGTCGAGGATCTTGCGTGCACGTTCCAGATCAAGATTATCTTCGCTGGTTTTTTTCCAAGGCAGATCCGCGATCAGCTCCAAGTAGGTACTGATAACGGAATATTCAGGGCTGGCAGGCGGGATCGCACGCAACCGATCCAGCTCCCGCATCGCCTCTTCCATCACTTTTTCCGGGGGGTCGGCTTGCTCAAGTCGTTCACGCAGCTGGTTGATGGTGTGTTCGGCCCCCGACTCCTCCTCGCCCAGTTCCTTCTGTATGGCCTTCATCTGCTCACGCAGATAAAAACGGCGTTGGGAGTCACCGATAGACGACTGAACATCCTCCTGGATCTTCTGTTGAAGCTTCAGGATTTCGAGCTGGCTGGACAGGTGAACGTGGACCCGCCTGACCCGCTTGGCAACATCAAATTCCTCCAACAGGTCTTGTTTCTGCTCGACGTCGAGTGCCAGATTGGCGCTGAGAAAATCCGCCAGCGCCCCCGGGTCTTCGATGTTCATCATCACCGTCAAAGCCTGTTCCGGCGCGTTGGGTGACAACTCGATCAATGCATGAGCCTGCTCACGGAGCTGCTTCACCTCGGCCTCGAACTTCTTGCCCGACCCCGGCTTTTCGGGAGGGATACGGACCCGGGCTTTAAAGTAAGGCTTCTGCTGCACCATCTCTTCAAGGACGATCCGCCTTAGGCCATGCACGATCAAAGAGATGGTGTCGTCCGCCTGACGGATGAGTTTCAGAACCATCGCCGCGGTGCCTACTGTGTGCAGGTCTTCCGCCTGCGGCTCCTCGACCTCCTCGTCTTTCTGGCTGAACAGGGCAATGATCTTGGACTGGGGCAGAGATTCGTCCAGCATCTTTCGACTGGCGGATCGCCCCACAGTTAAAGGAACAATGGTTCCCGGAAACATGACGCTGCCGCGCACCGGAAGCACGGGCAGAACATCGGGGATATCCAATCGCTGCTCGCCACCAGCCTGCTGAACCGTATCCGCAGGCTCGGCCTTGCGAGTCCGTTCCGATCGCCGTTTGGTTTTACTGGTCTTACTCAAGGTTAAAACCTGTAGCTGGAATCCTGTTTCGTGTCACAGTCTTACTGGTCCCTTGGCGTCTATCGTTTCATCGGCATCGTAATCCACAACAAGCCCTGCCTGTATTCACTGTGAACACTGTCAAGATCTACGTTGCGTGGCACCTGTAGCGTACGACTGAAACGGCCGTAATCGATCTCCAAGGCATGTATCTTCATCTGAACACCCGAATCCCCCCGCTGGATTTCGGCAGGCTCAGGGGCATGCCGAACCCCACTGATCGTCAGTCGTCCGGGTTCTATCCTCACGTCGATCTGTCGCTTGTCCACACCCGCCAGATCAACACAGACGTGCAGGTGTCTCCCCACCTGGTAGATATTGACCGCCGGAGACCAGGCCTCGGTCTGGGTGAACTGCGCAAAGCTCTGGTACACGGCATGGTCGATCATCATGCCGATCAGGTCGACTGGCGAGCTGGGGGGCTTGCGTTTACTCACGAATCTCGTCCTGTCGCTGGATTTACGACTTTATCATACCCGGTTCCGCCCGGGATATCTTATGCCCCCCGATCCAACATGGGCCGGCCAGATTGCCTCAACACCAGCCCCCGCCTAACATAGCTAAGTTCATACCTGAAAAGCCCGAAAAGTCGAGACCCAGGATCGTTATGACCGTGCAGAAACGTGTTGCCTCCCAAGATATGCCCGATGTTCAGGGCAGCGAGGACTCGCGTCGGATCGCCATCAATAAAGTTGGCGTGAAGGATATCCGCTACCCGATCACGCTCAAATGCCCAGCCACCGGTGGCAGCCAGCACACGGTGGCAAAGGTCAATATGTACGTGAACCTGCCCCACTACCAGAAGGGAACCCACATGAGTCGGTTCCTGGAGGTACTCAACCGTCACCATGAATCAATCCGATCCGATCAGTTGCTGAGCATCTGCCACGACATGAAGCTTCGTCTTCATGCAGAAGAGGCCCATTTGGAGCTGTCGTTCCCATACTTCATTGATAAAAAAGCACCGGTTACCGGACAGGTCGGAAAGATTGATATTGAAGTCACTATCGAATGCTCCAGCAACTCTAAAGATGATCTCGTGCTGGGCCTCAAGGTTCCGGCAACCAGCCTGTGTCCGTGCTCCAAGGAAATCTCGCGTTACGGAGCACATAATCAAAGGTGCGAAATAGAGGTCAAGGTCCGTTTTGCTCAGGGCCGGTATATGTGGATCGAGGAACTGTTTGATGTGGTTGAACGTGCCGCAAGCATGCAGGTGTTTGCGGTGCTCAAACGCCCTGACGAAAAATATGTGACCGAAGCCGCCTACGAAAACCCCAAGTTTGTGGAAGATATCGTGCGTGATCTGGCGTTGGCACTGAATCGGGAAGATCGTATCTGCTGGTATCAACTCAATAGTACTAATTACGAATCAATACATAACCACAACGCGTACGCCTTCATCGAACATGACAAACGGCAGGATTGACCTGTCACCCCCTCTCAGCAGCACATGATATTCCTATATATGCGACTCGACGTGTCGTACTTCCTGATTTCGACACGGCTACTCCCCCATTAATCTGATATTGTGATACCTGTAAAAAATGAACCTGCAAGACCTCTCAGCCAAGGGGATCCATCATGAACCAGTCCGCAAAGTTTATCCCGGTGATCGTTCTGTTGTTGGTGCTTGGTCTGGTATCCACCTGGTGCTTCAAGAGTGTGCCCGCGGGGCATGTTTCGGTCGCCACGCTCTTCGGCAAGGTGGTGAATGAGCCGTACCGCCCGGGCTTACATTTCCCAGTTAATCCACTATACCGTTGGACCGACTATGACGCCCGCCAGAAAACCCATATGGAGACAGCGGAGGTTCCCAGTCAGGACCAACTGACCACCAAAATCGATGTGTCGGTCCAATATCGCCTCAAGGCCGATATGGCACCGAGTATTCTTGCAGAGACCGGCACGGCCGAGCAGGTCATCAGTGTTCACCTGATCCCGAAGCTACGGTCCGCGCTACGTGAACAAGGCAAAACCATCAAGCGTGCCGAGGATTTTTTCCTTGAAGAAACACAAAACCAGCTCCAGTCCGCGTTACTGGAACAGCTTGAGGCATCCTTGACTGACAAGGGGGTAGAGGTCACCGAAGTTCTGATCCGCGATATCACGTTGCCACAATTCATCAAGCAGGCCATCGAGCGTAAAAAAGAACGCGAGCAGGAGGCTGAACGGCAAAAAGCCGAACTGGAACGGTTCCGAACCGAACAGCAACAACTGATCGCCGAAGCCGAAGCAAAACGTCAGGCCGCGGAAGAGGAGGCTCAGCAGCGCCGGCTTCTGGCAGACGCCCAAGCATATGAAATCGAGAAAATCAACGAGGCAATCGCTAACAACCCCGCCTATATCCAACTCCAGGCATTGGACGCGCTCAAGGCAATTTCCAAGGATCCGGCTGCAAAAGTCTACTTCCTGAACTCAGACGCCCCCATGCCCCTGCCGTTGATGCACATGGGGGACATGAACCAACCGTAGCAAGGCTGCACTGACGGATCACGGCTATATTGTGATATCCTGACAACACTATGGCCGACCCGACGTCCGCCGATAACACCCGTCTTGTGCCACTTTGGCGCAACATCAGCTTCACGCTGATGTGGACCAGCACTGCCGCGAGCGGGTTCGGGGACCGGATGATCATGCTCAGTGCCTGGGCCCTGATGGGAGGGATGGTAGTCGGCCGGGATGATTCGTCAGCCGTACAGGCGGCAACGCAATTCTTTTTTTTCCTGCCTTACATCTTTTTTAGTCTGCCCGGCGGGTGGTTGGCGGATCGCTTACCAAGAAAATGGTTGCTTCTGTCCTGCGACGAGGCACGTGGACTGATCCTGCTGGTGGCGTTCTATGCGGTCGCCTCGGCCACAGGACCGGCCAACATTCCCGAGAACCATCACTGGAAAGTCTTCCTGGCTCTAGCCGCCATCGGCACGTTTGCAGCCGTCTTCAATCCCACCCGCAATGCGATCATTCCCCAGATCATCCCACCCGTGCAATTGCAATCGGCTAATGCTGTGATCCTGGTCATTAATGTAATCGCCTCCATGATCGGTATGGTTGTGGGCGGGTGGGTCATTCAGGCGGATCAGGCCGTGTCGGTCCGTCACGGGTTATTGATGGGAGCGTTGTTTTACCTGATTTCCGGAACATTTTTTGCCTTCCTGCGCCCAATTGAGCCCAACTCCAGGTATGAGAAACCGGAAGCCCGCAGCTTTTCACAAGCCGGCCAATACATCCTCTGTCACCGTGGGGTTGTGATACTCATCGGCCTTGGCGTGCTGGTATGGTCGTCAGCCGCAGCAGTAACCAGTGGGATTCCAGGCGTCGTCAAAGCCCACTACGACCTGCATGGAGACGATCTTAAGAATCTCTTTACGAGTCTAAGTGCAGTCATCGGCCTGGGCTTACTTGCCGGCGCCGGCATGATGGTGTTGATCAAGACTCGCAAGGAATCGTCAGTCCTGATGCTTGCCTCATTAGCGGCCGTGGGGGCATGGGTACTTATCTTTGTGTACATCCCGTGGCAGTCAGCAACTTACCTGTCCGCCTTCTGTATCGGCCTCTTCGGTAACGTGGTCATCATTACTGTAATCACACTACTTCAGACCATGACCCCGAACTACGTCCGTGGTCGGGTCATGGGGATTAACTCGATGGTGAACACAATCTTCAGTGTAGCCACCTACTTTATGATATGGCGCCTCCCCTCGGCTGATCGAAATATCCTTCTGGCCCTGAAAATTCTTGGTATCGGCCTGATCTTAGCCGGTACATGGGGTCTGTACCGCGTCCTGACCCGGGGGCCGCTCCCCGGTCGACTCACTAACCTGTTATGGCGTCTGGATCGCTTGTTCTGCCTGATCTGGCACCGCCTCGAGGTGGTGGGTCGAGAGCATATCCCCGCCAGCGGCCCGGTCATCCTGGCCTCCAACCATACCTCTGCACTTGATCCCTTTTTAATCCAGGCGGGAACAAAGCGTCTGATTCACTGGGTCATGCTCAAGCGATATCAGCTTAGTATCCTTGCCCCAGTGTGGCGGGCGATCAAGCCGGTTGCACTTGAACGTACCGGCACAGATGCCGTCAAGATCAGACAGGTCGTAACGATACTCAAACAAGGGGAGGTGATCGGCCTGTTCCCCGAAGGTGGTCTTCAGCGGACTAAACGTGAATTGAAACCTCTGGAACCCGGTATCGGCGTCATCGCCCGGCGTAGCAATGCGATGATCGTTCCGGTGTGGGTCGAGGGTACACCATTGAGCAACAGTATGTTGGTCCACCTGTTCAAGCCCAGCAGTAGCCGGGTGGTGTTTGGACGCCCTTATCGCCCAGAGCCTGATATGAACGCTAGTCAGATCACGGAGCAATTGCGCGACAAGCTGGTGGAACTGTCCGCCACTTGCCAAGCCGGCTCGACTGCGCCAAACTGTAAAGTCGATCAATCCGACCAACAGAGGCTCGATACACAAGGAGTTTGATATGCCACGCCCCGTAACACTATTCACTGGACAATGGGCTGACCTGCCATTCGAAACGATCTGTGCCAAGGCTGCCGGCTTTGGATACGACGGGCTTGAGCTGGCCTGCTGGGGCGACCACTTCGATGTGGACAAGGCCGCCCGTAGCAAGGCCTATTGCAAACAGCGGTGGGAAATCCTGGCAGACCATGGCCTGACCGCTTATGCCGTCTCTAATCATCTGGTCGGCCAAGCGGTCTGCGACCTGATCGACGAACGCCACAAGGCTATTCTGCCGAAAGATGTCTGGGGCGATGGTAAACCCGAAGGCGTCCGAAAAAGGGCAGCCAAAAAGATGATTACCACCGCCAAAGCCTGTCGAAACTTCATCGACTGCAAGCCCGGACGAAAGAAAAAGGATGACTTCCCAGCCGTGGTCAATGGCTTTACCGGATCGAGCATCTGGCACTCGATCTATGCCTTCCCACCTACCGACCAGGCTTATTGGGAAAAAGGCTTCGTTGATTTCGCCAAGCGCTGGACTCCGATCCTCAACGCCTTTGATAAAGTCAACGTCAACTTCGCACTGGAAGTCCATCCTACCGAGATCGCGTTCGATATCGCCAGTGCGGAACGAGCGCTCAAGGCTGTCAAGTACCACAAGCGTTTCGGATTCAACTACGACCCGTCCCACCTGGCTTACCAAGGCGTGGATTATGTGAAATTCATCCGCCAGTTCGCGGATCGGATTTATCACGTCCATATGAAAGACGTGTGGTGGGGCCACGGAGACGGGACCGTGGGTGTTTTCGGAGGTCACACGACCTTTGCCGACCCACGCCGATACTGGGACTTCCGATCACTCGGTCACGGTGACGTGAATTTTGAGGAAATCATCGTCGCACTGAACGACATCGGCTATAGCGGACCGTTGAGTGTCGAATGGGAGGACAGTCGGATGGATCGCGAACACGGGGCTGCCGAGGCATGTGACTTCGTGAACGCGATCGACTTCAAGCAGTCGGATCTGGCATTCGATGCTCAGTTCGACCGCTGATCCCCCACAAACGTGGTTTCTTATTAGGTGCGGCGAGATGTGAGGCGACCATGGCGATGATATCGACAGCCTGGATGACGTTGCTTGCTCAGGCCGCGGGCAGCCCGACTGCTCAAACGGGAACCAGTGAACACGTCATCTGGGCTGTGGTCCTTCTTGGGATGGCGGTCGCGTTGTTTCTGGCTGAACTATTCGTGCCGTCAGGGGGAATCATCGGAGTTCTATCTGCCCTGTGCCTCATCGGTGGCATCGTGATGCTGTTCTGGATCGACACGACGGTCGGCCTGATCGGCTCGATCGTGACCCTGATCGCGTTGCCTTTTGCCTTTGCCGCGGCCCTGTGGATCTGGCCCAACACACTGATCGGCCGGGCCTTGATGCTGGGCGAATCGGATGCTACCGAAACCGAGAATGACACACTGAATGGGCAGAGTTCCTCTGCCCTCCGAACAAGTCAACACGTTCAGGCTGTCGCGGTTGGTGTCGAAGGTAAGGCTCTGACGGAACTAAGGCCTGTCGGCATATGTCTGTTGGATGGGAAACGATACGAATGCCTTTCCATCGCTGGGATCATAGACCCCGGCACCCCGGTCAAGGTTGTTGCTGCCGACGGAATGCAGATCAAGGTTAAACCGTTGGAGCGAGGTTCTTCCCAAGAGGAATTATCAGCAAAACCCCAACAATAACCGAACCATTATTCCTCGGACCCATCCCCCCCCATCGCGGTAATGCGATCGGCGGCCGAGTCGATATGCGTAATCTTGATCCCGAAGTTCTCCCCAACCTTGACCGCCTGACCGGAACCTATGGTCTTGTTGTTGACCATCAGAATCAGGTCACTGTCGGCCGGGCGCTCCAGCTCCAGGATGGCACCGGGGCCAAGCGATAAAACATCTTCAACGGACATTTTCCGCTCGCCGACCATGACCAGCAGCGGAACCGATAGCTTCAGGATGGTATCCACGTCGGTTGCCATCGGTAGGGTTTATCGGCCCACGAGTGAATGTCAGTCCAAAGATAAGCAATCCAATCCCTAACGTCCCGGACACAGCCTCGAATCAGCCAAAAGCCAATTCCGCCAGATCCACTGCTTTGGCCAACGCGGCGGCCTTATTGACCGTCTCCTGGTGCTCGGCTTCCGGGTCAGAATCAGCGACGATCCCCCCCCCGGCCTGCAGATGGACCTTCCAGCCGCCGGCATCGCCCGGCAGCACGACCATGGTCCGCAGGGCGATGGCCATATCCATGTTGCCGCTGAAGTCGGCGTATCCCACGGCCCCGGCATACGGACCTCGACGGGTCTTCTCCAGCTCATCAATGATCTGCATCGCACGGACCTTCGGTGCCCCGCTGACCGTTCCGACCGGCAGGGTAACACGCAAGGCATCCCATGCGTTCAAACCCTCTCGCAGGCGGCCCTTGACCGTCGAGGAAATATGCATCACATGGCTGTAACGCTCAACCGTCAGCAACTCATCCAATTCAATACTTCCCGGCACGGCCACCCGCCCCACGTCGTTACGGTGCAGATCCACCAGCATGATGTGCTCGGCACGGTCCTTAGGATCAGCCAGTAATTCACGCTCTAAGGCCAAGTCTTCCTCCCTGTCCCGGCCACGTCGGCGTGTTCCAGCTAAGGGACGGCTGATCACGATATCGCCCTCAACCTTGCAGAGAATCTCGGGGCTCGAACCCACCAGCATCCCCCCGTCGATCTGCAGGTAAAACATATAAGGCGATGGATTCACAACTCGTAGAGACCGGTAAATATCAAACGGATCAACCTTCGTGATCAGCTCAAAACGCTGGCTGGGGACGATCTGGAATGCATCCCCCGCTGCAATATATTGCTTGCAGACCTCAACAGCGTGTTGATATCCCCCTTCTCCGAGCGTACTGGTCGGCAACCGACGTGGCGGCGAAGCCAGGTCTATATGCCCTAAGAGTAATTCCATGCCGCGCTCGTCAGCATGAGGCTTGGTCAAGCGAAGGCACAACTCGTCCAGCCGTTCCCCTCCCGCCTGATATGCATGCTCTACCGACTCGTATTCGTCAGGCATCACATGGGTCACCACCAACACGGCCTTTTGAACGTGATCGAAAATGATCACGTCGTTGTAAAGCTGCATGTGCAGGTCGGGCAGATTCCGGTCGTCCGGGGGAGGGCTGGGAAGCACTTCCCCTTCCAGGTACCGAACCGTGTCATAGCCAGCATAGCCGACCCACCCCCCAGTAAACTCGGGCAAGCCTGAGACGTTTCGAAGTTCCCAAGTACGTGTCAGCTGATCCATTTCACGTAATGGATCGTCACTGTGATAGGTCCGCGAATTTGATGGGTTTTTATGATCTCGGTACGTCACCTCGTGACGACGGGCGACCACTTCAGCGATCGGCTGGGTACCGAGGTAGCTGTAACGACCGATACGTTCCCCTCCTACGACTGACTCCAGAAGAAAGCTTGGTGCCATCCGGTCATCCGGGCGGACCAACCGACGATACGCGAGGACCGGAGTCAGAGCGTCACTGAACAGCCGCCTGAAGATCGGCAGGAGCAGGCGCCGGCCCGGCTGAACACGGGCTTGGGCGAGCTCGGCAAATCGGTGTAGATCGGGATGGTTGACGGTCATGGGGTATGGGTTATACGGAGTAATATCGGGATTTTGGACCTTACTTAAAATCTTACACGTCACACCGATTTGGGCCGACGCGATCCGGCCGATAGTCTATAGGGGGCAGCCGTTGTCCGCACGCCCCCCCGTTTCGATAGCGGCGTATACGCTATGGGAAAGACCTCGGATGAGAATCGAAACCTTTCTAGCTCATTATCACATCCGTGAAAACCCCTTCTGCGCGGAAGAAGCCCGCCACGACCCGGTGTTCGACCGGCTGCTTGCGCAGGATATCACGCACCCCGAATTCGCCAAGGTTCTCGGGCAGGTCGATCGACCAAGCTCCAGTGTAGTCTTTGGAGAAAAAGGAAGCGGCAAAACTGCAATCCGGCTGATGATCGACCGCCATGTTGCCAAGCACAATGCGGAACACCCGGACCGATTGGTGATGGTTATTCCCTATGACGACCTGAATCCCATGCTGGACCGACTGGTCCAAGCCCATCACGGAAATCTGGAAGAAGCCCTAAATGAATTAAGGCTGGCGGACCACCAGGACACCATATTATCACTTAGTATTTCCCGGTTTAACGACGCTTTGCTTGGTGAGCAGCCGGTAGACCCCGCTGCCCAGACCCAGCCAGCACACAGCCCACGGGAACTGGTAAAAAAAGTTCGCAAGCTGCCGAAACAGAGCCGAATTAATCTGGCTGTACTTTCAGCCCTGTACGACCAGCCTCGTACCGGATCAATACTGAACCGTTGGCGGCGGGTACGTCGACGACTGGGACTGGGGTGGCTCCCCGCGGTACCTTGGATCTGGTTGACAACGATAGTCGCCTGCCTGATCGCTGCGGGATGCGGAATAGCCTACCTGATCCAAGGCAACGCCAGCCCACAGGCACCCTGGCTGCTGTTGGGGCTTGGCCTAGCTGTGGCAGCCGCGCTGATCGGAGTCCTGGTCGGAGCGTGGGGAGCTTTACAGCGGTACCTTCTGGCCAAACGTGTCGCGGCGGACATGCCTGCCATAGGAAGGACCTTCTCACAATTATCCGACCTGTTTCAGGAACTGGGGCCGCGTCACCTGGCAGGACAGCCTCTGCCCATCGTTCATAGTAATGATGCGGATGATTGCCGTTATCAGTTGACCAACCGTTTTCTCGAAGCGATTGCGCCCTTGGGGTATACGGGGCTGATCGTCCTGGTAGATCGTGTAGACGAACCGACAGTGGTCCACGGACGAGCCGATCGCATGCGATCCATCATCTGGCCCATGCTCGACAACAAGTTTCTGCAACAACAAGGAATTGGAATCAAGCTGTTGCTGCCGATTGAACTGCGGCACATGGTTCACCGGGAATCCCCAGCATTCTTTGAAGAGGCCCGACTGGATAAGCAGCACATGATCGATCGCCTGACTTGGTCTGGCGCCACGCTTTACGACATCTGCACGGCTCGCCTGCAGGCTTGTCTCGACTCAGAGACCGAGATCCCCCCCGTTCAGCTCATGGACCTGTTCGCAGAAGATGTCACCCGAGATGCTGTCATCGATGCTCTCGATCAGATGCAACAGCCGAGGGATGCTTTCAAGTTCCTTTATAACCTGATTCTGGAACACTGTCGGCTGAACCCGGAGGACACGCCAAACTTCAAGATCGCTCGGATAACGCTTGATAATGTCCGTCGAGCCCATGCCCAGAAAGTTCAGGACCGGCTTCGTGGACTCGGCCCAGCCTGACCCCCCATTGCTTAACACATAGGCAACACCCCATGCCACCGCACAACAATGCCCAATCCTTGGGCAAAGCGGACAAATCATCTTTTAGGTGCACAGACAATGCTACCCAGCTTAATCGCCGTTCTAGTGGCTTCACGCGTGGCTCTTTGTTGTTTATTCCACTAGTTGCGTAACTGGCACACTGATTGCAAGATGCTCAATCGTGTAGCCGTCGATGGACGGTCAGGGTACACCTTGGAAACTTGGAAAAAAGGACTCAATTCCCATGACAGTGAACACCACTACCACCCAGCCGATCAGTGCAGGCGTATTGACCGCAGCCTTCGCAGCCATGGCGCTCACCGTA
>RFGN01000698.1 GCA_003696645.1 Gammaproteobacteria bacterium
AAGAAAACCACTGGGTTCTCAGCTGCCAGAACGGCATCCTCTGGCAAAGGGAGTTTTTCAACTGGCTGGACAGGTGGTTGAAGTAGGTTGTGAGGGGTTGATCCCGAATCCCGAAATCCTTCGGGATCGGGAGGTTGAGAGAGGTTTTGAGGGGTTTAGAGGGGTTTGCCACAAAAGGCCTGCTCGTTCTCGATTTCAGGTAGCAACTATCTCTTGCTTGTTGAAGTTACAACCCGTGAAGTATGCATGTGAGGCGCTGACTTTCAGTCAGCTCCTCAATTACACCCCGCTGCTTCTTAAGCCATGCAATTAGTTCCTAAGGCACTGAATGAGCTCCCTGTTCAGGCAGCAGATCGATGACTAGCGCCACCCTATTGTAAGCCACCAAGCTAGGCTCTCCTCAGCATGGTGCACGGCGAAATGATTTCAGAAAATGGATTTGTGGGCTAGAATATCAGGCATCAGTCGATATGGTAAACAGGGATTTTCAAGGCCAGCGATCCGGCATTGGTATCCATGAGCAACACATACAATCCACTTTGATACCGGGCAAGGTCGAAAGCAATCTCATTTGGCCAACCTGCACGGAGGCCCAGTTGACGCCGCTCGATTTCACGGCCGGATATAGTCAAAAGCCGCAAGGTAGCCGATGTGTCAATCTCACTGACAATTTCCACGGTCACTACATCGCTGGCAGGTAAGGGATAGGCTTTCACAGAGCCTGGGAAGGAGTTTCGCTCCCCGGTGGCGCTGGCACAAGTGACCATTAAGGGTTCACCTGAGCTACCTAAAAAGGTGATATTGGAACAATCCGTCGACACGCCGAACTTCCAATGCCGAGACCAGTCGAACAAATCGCTACTTGCACCATATTGATAGCTCACCACCATAAAGGTATCTACATTGGGGTAATAGATATTGATGTCCTGATACTTGTACCCTAGTATGTAATCATTCGAGACACTGAATACACCCTCTATAGATCGAAAGCGCTTGGCGAGTGCCGGCGTATTCA
>RFGN01000699.1 GCA_003696645.1 Gammaproteobacteria bacterium
ACCCGGACCTTCGCTCCCCTGCGGCGCATAGCACCAGTCATATTCCTGCGTCAGCCATCTCTCTCGTCCTCCATGTTGGGCCTCCCAGTCCAGGTGGGAGTCAAATATTGGTTTTCTGCCGAGGTTGGGAAAAAAATTGTTCAATTGAAGGAGATTGCTTCTTGCGACGGTATTCTTCGGATCGAGCATCAAGGCTTTTTCATGGGCTTTTCTGGCCTCATCCAGAAGCCCGAGATTCTTGAGAACATTTCCCATATTGGTATAACTGGCACTATCGTCCGGTTGATATTTGATTGCCTGCCTGAAATGGTGCATCGCTGGTTCAAGTTGCCCCATTGAATTCAGCGTATTCGCCAAATTGCTGTGTATGACGGCATTTCCGGATTCGATTTCCAGGCCTTTCCGAAAACACAGACAAGCTGCTTCATTGTCGCCAGCGGCTTTATACAAATTACCCAGATTGTTGTATGTAGACACTGATGCAGGATCCAGCCGGAAAGCCATCTTATAGGTCATCTCTGCCGCATTGGGCCTGCCCAGAAGTTGTTGACAATCGGCAATATGATGACAGAGAGAAACGGATTGACGAACCTTGCTGGCCCGAATAAATAATGCTTCGGCCAAATCGAATTGACCGGTTTCCTTGTGGAGCATGGCCAGATGAAACAAGGCATCATAGTGTTGTGGAGACTGGGACAGTACCTGTTGATAATGCTCGATGGCCTCCTGCAGTTGTCCCTTCTGCTTTAAAACATGAGCAAGAATGACAAGAAAGTCGATATCACCCGGTTTCTGTTTCAGTCCTTGGTAACAGTACCTTTCGGCATCCTCAATCTTTCCCATGTCAAGACTCAGCAGGCTGACCCAACGGCATGCTTCTGCATGTTCTGGCAGCGCATCAGCGACATTTTTGAACTGCTGTATCGCCTTGTCCAATCTGTTCAGGTAGCATAGCGCCTGCCCCAGCCTGAACCGACATTCATGATTGTCTGGTCTGATTTTTAGAACAGCCTGATAGTGTTGAACACATTCCCTGTAGTTTTCTTGCAGGAAATGACATTCGGCAAGTTGAAAACGAAGATTGGCATCATGTCTGTTCGACTTCAGCGCCCGACGCAGATATCGTTCAGCATGAGAATATTGGCCTGCCCTGACAGCGATCCCTGCAAGTATTCCCAGGGCCTGTACATGACCAGGATTCTTTTTCAAGATGCGCTGCAGGTTGTCAATCGCTTCCTGCAACTGATTTCTTGAAATCAGTTCTGAGATCTGTTCGAAACGTTCCTTCATTGTTTCGACAGGTTCTCGGCTTTTTCTGCAATCCCCAACAACGCCCGCTCGAATTTTTTTGCAAACCCCTCGGCATCGCCCAGGGGGGAACGGACCAGCTCGTCCCTCAGGCCCCGCCGCAGACGGTTCAGCGCCTGCAGGTCCTGACCCAGTTCGGTCGCCTTGCGCAGGTAGTCCCTTTCGTCCTCTGCAATCCACTGCGGGTGGCCGATCTGGTTCAGCAGCGATACCCCGACCCGTCCGGCATGGCGGTCTCCA
>RFGN01000700.1 GCA_003696645.1 Gammaproteobacteria bacterium
CTTGAATTCCAGAATGGAGTTTTTGAAGAAAACCAGGTGCCTGATGAATTTGATGCCACCGGCCGTTGAACCTGCACTGGCACCCAAAAACAGCAAGATAAAACACAACATGGTCAGTGCCGGTGACCAGGCCGTGTAATCAGCCGACACATAGCCTGTAGTAGTGATCAGCGATATGATTTGGAAGGCACTGTCACGGAATGCCTGTTCGAAACTTGCGCCTTCCTGCCCCTGCTGTATGTAAAAGACCGACACGGTGAAGATGGCGATGAAACCGAGCACCGTTGCGGCATAAGCCCTGAATTCGTCATTGTTCCACACCTTCCGGAACTTTCTTTTCAAAGCCATGTAGGTGATGCTGTAGTTCACCCCGGCAATGAACATGAAAACGATGATGATGTATTGAATTACCGGAGATTCAAAAGCGGCAATGCTGGCGTTGCGTGTTGAAAAACCGCCGGTGGCCATGGTAGTCAGGGCATGGTTAATGGCTTCATAAAAGTTCATGCCGGCCAGCTTGAGCAGCAATGTCTGCAAAGCTGTCAAACCCACATAAATCAACCAGAGCCGTTTGGCCGTCTCCTGGATTCTCGGGTGAATTTTATCTGAGGTTGGCCCCGGTGCTTCGGCGGTGAACAACTCCACACCACCTATGCCCAACAATGGGAAGATGGCCACGGTAAGCACGATGATGCCCATTCCACCGATCCATTGCGTCAGGCTGCGCCAAAACAAGATTCCCTCTGGTTGCGCCTCGATGTCGGTCAGAATGGAAGCGCCGGTGGTAGTCATTCCCGACATGGTTTCAAAAAAGGCATCCGTGAAGGAAGGGATGGCACCACTGAGCAGATAAGGCAGGGTGCCGAATGACACCATGGCCAGCCAACCGCTTGCTACGATTAGAAAGCCATCCCGGCGGGCAATTTTTTTCTCTGCATTTCTGACGGAAAAAAAGATAAGCGCCCCCAATGCAATGCAAATCAAAGCGGATCCCAGTATGGGCCAATGATCTCCGGAACCGAAATAAAAAGAGAATGGCAAAGGGAGCAGCATCATGCCGCCAAGCAGTGCTAGCAGGACTCCGTGTATACGCAGTATTTGTTTGGTGTTGATCATTCTTTCGTCTCAATAATAAGCAGGTGCTTAATTAAAAAGCTGCTCCACCTTCTCGATGGCATCCGGCAAGGCAAAAACGATGGCCTTGTCATTCAGTTGAAAAATGAAATCCCCGCTCGGAATGATGCCCTGCTCTCCTCTGACCACAGCCGCCACGGTTGCGGTTTTCGGGAAATGCAGGTCCTTGAGTGCCTTTTTGGTCAGCCTGTTTTCTTTCGTCACAACGTACTCGATAACCTCGGCATCCACCCCATGCATGGCCGTGATGACTTCCACTTTTCCTTTTCGGACGTAGCGGAAAATGTTGTTGGCGGCAATGAGCTTTTTGTTGATCAGGGTATCCACCCCAATGTCCTGTGAGATACGGATGTATTCCTTGTTCTCAACTTGGGCAATGGTTTTGAACACGCCGTTGTGTTTGGCGGTGAGGCTGGCAATGATATTCGTCTCGGAGTTGGGAGTCAGGGCGATGAAGGCGTCCATTTGGCTGAGCCCTTCCTGCTGGAGCAGGTCAATGTTGTCCGGTTTTCCGTGAATGATCAAAGAATTGCTCAACTCTGCAGCCAGTTCCTTGCACCGGTCTTTGTTCTGTTCTACAACGGTTACATTGTAGTCCTCTTCGAGCAAGCGGGCTGTTTCCAGTGCAAGTATGGAGCCGCCGATGATCATCACCCTCTTGATGTCCCGCTTTTTGGCACCCGTCACCTGCTCCACCCTGCTTACATGGCCGGGGAGGGAAACGATGTACACGTGATCATTTGGACGCAAGAGCAAATCACCGTGAGGGATAAGTGTTTGGTTGCCCCGCTGAACCGCTATCACACGGAGGTTCTGATAAGTCTCACCACCGAGTTCTTTCAGTTTGTGAAAGGCCAGGGGAGAATCGTCACCAATCGTCACGCCCGTCAAGATGATCTTACCGCCTTCAAATTCAAACAAATCGGTAAAGGAGCAGCGTCGGACAAGCCGGTGTATCTCTTTGGCTGCCAGCTGATTGGGGCTAAAGATGTTTTCGATGCCCAATTCGCTGAAAATTTCACGGCTGTATTCCGAGACAAATTCAGTGTTGCTGACACGGGC
>RFGN01000003.1 GCA_003696645.1 Gammaproteobacteria bacterium
ATCAGGTCGGAATGGGCCGTCCGGATCAGATCGCTGTATCCGGAGATTATCTCCTGGTTCTGAAGGGACGGAAATTGGAGACATGGGAAACCGCCAGCGGGCTGAGACAGGTTGCATCCATTCGCTTGCCATTTCGCCCATACGAGATTTCCGTGAGCAAAAACCAGCTTTTTCTTTCCGGAAGAAAGGGGAGACTCCTGACAGCAACCCTGAAAGCGGACGGAACATTGGATAGACATAACGTACTGGCGCTGCATGGAGGAATCCATTCCATTTCAATCGCTGATGGAATACTGGCAGTTTATATGAAGTCAGGAGAGCTTCAGCTACGGGATGCCAGCATGCCTGAGGAGGAAAAACAGCGACTGTGGGTGGGCAAGGGATATGACAGGATGGAAATAGACGGTCACTACCTCTATGGCTATCGTGGCCAGGCTATATCCCGTTTAAATATGGATTCGACAGAGAGAAAGAAGCGATCCGAGCTGGAAAGAGTGAATGTCGGCGCAAGAATCCATGACGTGGTCGTCACCAGGGGACAGGTTTATGTGGCAGCGGATAATGGCGTTACCCTGTTGCAATCCAATGCCTCCGGGCTGATCTGGAAAAACCGGTATGGGTCAGTGGGGAAAATCGACAGACTGGCAAGGGCGGATGATCGAATCATCGCAGCAGGCCAGGGTTATCTCTATACCTTCGGGAATGTACGGGGAGAGCATCTTGAACTGCTGAGCCTGGCAAAACAGCGTGTGATTCATATGACTTCACAGTCGTTACCGGGATATCGTTTGCCGGTATTTGGTGACAGATCGATGAAGATAATCGACCTTTCCCAGGAAATGCCCAAATATACCAATGCCTGGCTGGATCAGGGACAAGGCATCAACTTCGGTGGGCAACGCAAGATGGACCTGGCCGGTAATATCCTGTTTGTGGCGGACTGGTTTTCTGGTGTGCATCTCTATGATGTCAGTGAACCTGCGACGCCACGTTTGGTGGGGAACATCCATACTCCGGGTTCTTCGAAGGGGGTGGTGGTCAAAGGTCATCATGCCTATATTGCGGACGATGATCATGGTCTGCAGATTGCTGATGTTCAGGATCCCACCCGACCCCGGATTGTTGCCAGCCTGACCCTGGGCGGACTGGCCTATACCCCGGTGATACAGGGGAATCTTCTGTATATGGCCAGCCATCGAGGGGGGGTGCATGTCATTGATATCCATGATCCATTACATCCGCTATTGAAGGGAAGCTACGATACCTCGGGTATGTCCTGGTCCATACGGGTACGAGATGGATTGGCCTACGTGGCGGATGATGAGGGTGGCCTGCTGATACTTGATGTCCGTGATCCTGAACATATTTTGAAAACAGGTAGCATACAGCCAGGGGGACGGGTTGAGGATGTGCTCCTGAAAGGGGATATTGCTTATGTGGCCATGTTCGAGGGCGGAGTGGCCGCCATTGATGTCAGCCAACCAGCCAGGCCAGTATTGATCAACCGTACAGAGGTTTCCGGTCATGCACGGGG
>RFGN01000701.1 GCA_003696645.1 Gammaproteobacteria bacterium
GCCGATGGTGATCGTATCCCCCGGGGCTGGTGGGGTTGGGAATTGGATGCCCGATCCGACCAAACTATAGAACAAAGGCGAAACATACTTACCGTTCACGAACACCAACGTATTGGTTTTGTTGATTGAATTAGTAGGTTGTCCAGTATCAAACAAGTTAGTCGTTCCGTCTCCAACGTAGCTATTCACAGAAAAATTAGCAGTCTTGGCTGTTGTGAGTGGCGCGGGTTGGGCGAAGGAAAGCATGTTGCCCGTGACCGTATAATCCACACCGGGAACCTGCGGGGTTCCGTCGATCTCAACACTGTCAATACCAAACACACAGCTGGATACGTCATAATTTGTCGTAACCCCATCGCCCGTGTATGTTAACGGTGAACGCCTCTTGAGCTTGATGGCCTGTCGATTGATCCGGTCATAGTCCAAACCTTCCTGTAGAGGGACGGATCCGTCCCGAATCTCCGCAACCCCATGCTCTGCTGTCCATGCAGCATACTCACCCCCAATATTGATGGTTTCGCTCGTTGGGATGAGATAATTTGCGGCAGGAATCGTAACTTCTTCTCTAGCCACGATGCTGAATACGCGCTGTCCGACATCTGTTGGGGCAGAAGCATACCCCGACACATCATATGGAGACGAATCGAAGCTATCATAATACTTGCTCCAATTCGTCTTGACAAGAATGGTAGATGCACTCGTCAGTTTGGATAACTCGACACGCTCACCCGGTCCCTCTGTTTCGCAATTAGGCATTGCCTCGAATGGAGCATAAATCCCTTGATCGAACATGCGAGGTGCGTAGTGCTGGAATGATTTGACCGACGGTTCTACATTATCAAAAAGCGTATTTGATTGCCAGAACTCAACTTTTACGTTCGAGGGAAGAGGACTGGACAGTTTGAGCGACAAACTTCCGCTTATGCCGGAAACAGTCCAAGTTACTCCAAGAACAGACGGATCAAACGCCTTTCCATCGTAGAACCACTTGATCTCGTATGGATAATACCTGACATGACCGGCGTTTCGTAGCTGATAAGATGTTGACACCCCATCCATTTCAACCACATCACGGAGTTCCATCACGGTGGTCCCATCTTCAGATAGATACCAGATTGGTGAATCATATCCATGCGGATCCCCGTCATATGCAAAGATGTCATAACCGCCGTCTTCGCTCGCATAACACCCTAGCCGATCATAGACCAGCTTGGTGTTGATTACCTTGTCATCCTCAACCTGCAAAGTAAACCAGTCACTATGCTGATTTGTCCGGTATCTCAGGTTGGATGCACGCAACTTGGTCCGGAACGGCTTATACTCCAAGATGGCCTGCTCAACCGCGCTCGCTTGGTCCGGTCGTTGATAAGGAGCTGTATCTAGCGGATTCTCGACAGATTTTGCAGTGATATACGAAGTCTTGATGATCCAGTCGGCATCTGGGTTCTGCCTGAGCATCTCATGGAACAACCCGCGAAGGAGCTGCTGTTTTCCATCAGCATCCATCAAGTCATATACCTGTAGGATAGCTTCCCGTAGAGTGCTTCCAGACAATGAAGAAAGATCGAACTGGATGGAGTGGTTGTTCAGTTGGACAATTTCGAAAGCGCCTTGACCTTTATACTGGTAACGAGTAGTAACGAGATCGGTTCCCCAGAAATCCCGATACCAGTCATCTTGCTGGACCTCGATGACATCTCCTTTGATGTAAGCACCATCAGCAGCGCGCTGCATCATGTAATCTCTGCTGGCAACAGTATCAAAGACATCTACATCCTCAAAACCATCCTTGACATAGTTCGCAGAATCCCACCAGACCCCTTTGGATGCCAAATCGAGTGCAGATTTCACATCCTTAGTGTAGAATGGTAGATCAACAGACCGGAAATACTCGTTAACGATGCGCTCAAACTCCCCGAGAGCTTTCTTCGTATCTGTAAACACGGTCTTCGGTAGGTGAATGTCCGTTCCATACTTCTGGGTATCGAGGAAACCCGAGTAAGGAACAGGGTTTCCAATAGCATCAATACCAGAGATAGAATCAGCAATCTTCTCAATGACCCGATAGTCTGGCTCGAAACTGTTATCA
>RFGN01000702.1 GCA_003696645.1 Gammaproteobacteria bacterium
CCGCACCATCCATTCGTAGTCCGCTGCGATCTTATAATTCAGGGAAAACCCCCCAATCCTTTCGAAAAACTCCTTTCGCACATAAGTGGTTGGATGCGCTGGCATCCAGCCAAAACGCAGCCGTTCAGGTCGAAAACGCGAAGAAGAATAGTGCCTTACCACCCGCTCTCCTTGCATGAACCTCAGATCGGCAAAACACAAGTCCAGATCTCGCTCTGACATGATCGTTGCGACACGCGTGAGCACACCCTCATGAGCATAAACATCATCGGCATTGAGAAATCCAATCACATCCCCAGAAGCCAGACCGATACCCTTGTTCATTGCATCATAGATACCTTGATCTGGTTCGGAGATGATGCGACACCCCGCTTCAAAACCATATTGGTTGATGATATCCATCGTGCCATCGGTAGAAGCACCGTCCACAATGATGTGTTCCACATCCGGAAAGTCCTGCGACTGAACCGAACGAATTGTCTGGGCAATGGACTCGACAGCATTCCTACATACGGTAATAACCGAGACCTTCATAATTTGAAGCCCATTACCCAAAACGCCGTGTGACGCAACAGCCTCATTTGCCAGAGTTCCTGCTGCGCACCGGTTTCGCCGGAGAGCCCATACATATCATGCCTTCAGGCATATCTGAAAAAACACTGCTCCGCGCACCAATGACACATCCTCTGCCTATCTTCACTCCCGGTGCAACAAAGACATCGGTTGCCAACCATGCACCATCCCCGATTTCAATATCTCCTACCATGGTGTCGAATGAACGTTTCGTATAATCATGTGTTGCTGTACAGAGATAGGATCTTTGCGACACCACTACATGGTCCCCCACACGAATATTTCCAATGCTGTACAGTTCCACATCGTCACCGATCCAAGCGTGCTCGGAAAAAATGAGGTGCCACGGATAAGCCACCCTGACCGATGGGCGGATCAGAACCTTATTCCCCACCTTAGCTCCGAACAAACGCAACAGGAATCGGCGCCATCCGTACATGAATCTGGGAGACAACGCAAACAAAGTGCTTTGCACCAACAACCAAAGCTGGACCACCCATGCAGGGCGCCCACGCAAGTGTGCTGGGAAGGAAAACGCGTCCAAATGCTGATATTGATTAAAGTTGGATGCCATAATCACTTTCTAGGAGTTGCCTTAGCCGCTGAACATCGCCCTGGCAACGGGTCTCTACCTCCATGATTTTGACATCGACAAGCAAACGGTACCAGAATCCTTGCATAAAATGGAAGACAAAGCCCCGACTTCCATCAAGGAATCCCAGTCGAAATACATACCGATATAGAAAATAGAACAATGCTCGGAGTCCAAGAGGCATTCTGGAATAAACGCGATTCTTCAACATCCTTTTCTTTCGGGCTTGGGGGTCATCAAAGTTCGAAACAGCATCGTCCTTCTCGCAGAATCCATATTTGACATTGAGCAGATCCACCATCTCACGAGTGGCATACCTATTATGCTTATCGACCCATGCGGTAATGCCTTTGAGATTCTCATCCACGATATTACCCTCAAAACGGACAGTTTTGGCGGATGGCGGAAGGACGATGTGTTCATCCATCCATCGCTGCTCCATGCGTCCCTTGCCTGCCCTCCAGATACGCAAAAGGACGGTGGGGTACATCCCTCCAAACCGCACCCACTGACCCAAAAAAAACACTTTCCTGTTCAAATATAGCCCGTCTACATCATCCTCAATCAATGGCAGACGCGAGCAAATTTCCGCCTGCGCATCGGGCTCGAGATACTCATCAGCATCCATGCGCATCACCCAATCCGTCTGGATCGGGCAGTGATCCAGCGCCCATTGAAACTGCTGTGCCTGATTGACAAATTCATGCTGGAAAACTTCTGCCCCAAGGGACTCTGCAATTTCAAGTGTCCTGTCGGTTGAAAATGA
>RFGN01000703.1 GCA_003696645.1 Gammaproteobacteria bacterium
GACGCTGCTACGTGGGGAGTAAACGAGGAGACCCTCACAGGAGACAAGACCCTTACGACCTCGGATCCGATTGTTCAATTCCTGGACCCCGGCGGAGCTGGCCGCAAAGTCACTTTGCCGGCTCTTTCGGATTCCGTTCCCTTCTTCGTGATTTGCAATAGGGGGGCCTCGGAGTCGTTGATTGTCGAGGATTCAGGGGGAAGTGCTGTTTTTCTGGGGCCAGGTCAAGCGGTCCAGGTATTTGCTCATTCGGGCGGGTTTTTCGCATTGCGCGGGGACCTGGCGAAGGCCGGGTATCTCTGCGCCTTCGAGTGGGGAGCTAATGTCGGGGTGTCCTCGCGGCGATTCTTGACCGCTGGCGGGCAATACAATGCCTCCTACCAATCTACTGAGAGCGGGCTTACCCGACATTATGTGCCCGACGCGCGGGACGCTTTCTTATTCTCTGTATCGAGATTTTCTACCGGCGCAGCGACCATGGAGTTGGTCGTGGACGGGGCAGTGGCAGAGACTTTCAACATTCCTTCAGGCAGTAACTATTACTCGAAAGCCATTGCGCATTCGTGGGATGGCGGGGAGTTGCTGGGGGTTACCCATTCAGACGTATCTTCGTATGTCTTGGCCACTGTATGGTGTCTGGTCCCCTCGAAGCTATCAACGATCCAGTTTGGGGGCTCCCTCGGGTTGAGCAGCTCATATCGGCTTTACGTCAATTACCCTCACGAGAGCGGATCTACTACTGTCTCTGCCTACTATTCGGCGACAACGGTCCCAGAGGCTTTGACCTTGGATTCGCTCAGCTACACCACAGACTCGACCGGAACCATTTCCGCCGGGATCTACAAGAACGGGGCTCTGGACCAGACTGTCTCTTTGGTTGGGACCGAGGGCAAAGTGTCTTTGTCTCCGACCTCTTTCGCAGCCGGCGACACCTTGGAAGTCCGGGGAGTCAGTGGCGCCCAATACGCCACTAAGGTCTTTGTCGCTTTCTCTGGGGGGTCTAGCCAGGCATTTTTGCAATACTTCTGTAACCCTCTCTCCGGGAACTATTTCGTCTACATAGACTCTTATTACTCGGTAGGAAGCTCTTCCTCTAACAACCCGACTACTCGGAAAGTCGTAGCTAGCCTGGCTCCTACGGCCCTGGGCATTTACGCGAATGGGTCGCTCTCAGGACATTCCTTGAAGATCCTGAAGAACGGGGCTCTGGATCAGACCGTCAGCCTGTCTGACGCCAGCGGGAAAGAGACGGCGACCCTCACCGCGACGGTGTATTCCCGAGGGGACGATATCTCGGTCCAAAACGGAGCCGCAAACATCCTCTACTGCAACTTTTCTATCGGAGTGAAGAACGCATGAAAGATTCTCGAAAGATTTGGGCGGTCCTCGATCCCGGCACGGGACAGGTGGACCATTTCACTTGGGCGTCGGTTCTTCGAGAAGAGGACCTTCAGCCAGGA
>RFGN01000704.1 GCA_003696645.1 Gammaproteobacteria bacterium
CTGCACCATCTCCTGTATCATCTGAGGCTGTGGACTGGAATGAAGGGTTACTGACCTGGATGGATTATGAAAAGGCCATTGCACGGGCCAAAGAGAGCGGCAAACCGATATTGTTCATCCTCTATGCCAACTGGTGTCCCATCTGTCACGCCTATCAACGGATCTTTCATGACAACCGCATTGTCAAGGCAAGTAGCCGGGTCATTCTCGCCAGGGCCAATGTCGATCAAAGACCTGATCTAAGCCGGTCACTGGATATTGACGGGGCCTATGTCCCTCGCACCTTCCTGCTGGATTCCGGCGGGCACATCATGGAATCTGCATTTTCAAAACAGGACTCACCACGTCACTTCCTGCAGCCCGATGATATCTTCGGATTTCTCAGGTTGATGAACGCTGTCAAATAGACGGTGTCCAATGAAGTTACCCGTATTCAACTGAAAAAACAGGGAGGACCCTGGATGGGAAGGATTCTTTTTTCAAAAGCAACAACGGCTACTCTTTTATTATTTATAACCAGCCTCCTGGCTGACTCCCCGGCCTGGTCTTTTGAACGACATGCCCACCATCACAATCATGCGGTTCACAGCCATACCGCGACCGACGATCGGAGTGATGACGAATCGGCCATGTCCAGCTTTGACCACCCGCTTTTTTCAGGCTCCTTGAATCCTGCTGAAGCTGCCAAGGCTCAAAAGGAATTTATCAGCGAATATCAGGCCGCACGATCGAAACACCATTCTACGGTGCAGGTATACAAGAAATATCTCCCGCTTCTGGGTTCTGACCGCATCTCGAACTACTTTGAAGAGAAGAACCCTTCCTGTCACGGAGTCCTGCACAATATGGGGAAGGCCGTTGCCCAACTTGAACCCAACCTGATCCAGGCGGTCGGCATCTGTTCCGATGCCTGTACCTATGCCTGTGTCCACGGGGCCATCAAGACAATCTATGCCGATCGCGTCGCGTCAGGCAAGGCAAGCGTTGCCTCCGTGCAGCAGGAACTGGCAGATCTATGCCAACAGCCACCGGTTATCCCGGATTTTTTCGAGGGCAACTGCGCCCATGCTGCAGGACATGCCTTTGGCATTCTTGGCAAGGAAAGATTGTCTCAAGCCATTTCGTTATGCTCTGCCTTTTCCAATCCAGAAATGCATTTCTATTGCGAAGGAGGCGTTTATATGCAGCTGATGTCTCAGCTCAATCGCGCCTTGCTGGCGGCAAAACCCAAAAATCGATCTGCTGCTATCCGATCAAGAATGAACTTCTGCTACCATGCCGGCCAGAACATGAGTGCCTGCATGCGTTTTGTCATGCATCGTTTCAGGAAAATAGCCGATCTCAATATCATCCGCAAATACTGCCAGGCCCGCAATGGCAGTGCACGTCTGAGTTGTTTCAATGGTCTGGGGTTCCTTGCCCGCGGCAAGATTCTCGATGGCAGTCTGTCGCTTGAATCTCTTTGTCCATCTGATGAAGCGCTGGAAAAACAGTGTATCAGTGGGTTTGCCTTTGTGAAAAAGGGATACAAAAACCGTGAACGCATCGCCGCAGCCTGCCGATCCCTGGGGAGAAGCTCATCAAGACGTTACTGTATGGATCAGTATCACGGATATCTCTATCAGATTGGCAACCCGACCCTGGCCGAGATGTCTGGGTAGACGCTCGACCTAGCCGGTAACAGACTCTTCACCCGGCAGCCGCTTTTCAAGTTCTGTATTGACAATCTGCAAAAGCGAATCAATCCCCAGATTATGCTCTGCTGAAATCCATGCGCGCATTCTCTGATTATGTGGATCTGTGTCTATACGCGCCTCTTGGCCCTCAAGACAATCAATCTTGTTGTAGACCTCAATCTGAGGCACATGATCGGCTCCGATTTCCTCCAGGACTCGGTCCACCTGTTCGATCTGCATGCGATGTTCAGGGTGGCTGACATCAATGACATGCAGCAGCAGATCTGCATCGGCCACTTCTTCAAGGGTGGCGTGAAAGGCCACAACCAGATCGTGAGGCAACTGCCGGATAAAACCGACTGTGTCGACAATCAGCGGACCAGGTCGCTGCATCCTTGTGATTTTCCTTGTGGTGGGATCAAGCGTTGCAAACAGCTGGTCCGCTGCATAGATCCGGGAGCCGGTCAACTGGTTGAAAAGGGTGCTCTTGCCTGCATTGGTATAGCCCACCAGAGAGATTACCGGTACCGAATGTCGCTGCCGGGAACGTCGGGCCTGGGTTCTTTGTTTGCGAATCTTTTCCAGTCGCCGGTTGAGTTGCTTGATTCGGACACCGATCAGCCTTCGGTCTGTCTCGAGCTGGGTTTCTCCGGGTCCACGCAGCCCAATCCCCCCCTTTTGACGTTCGAGATGTGTCCAGCCCCGTATCAGGCGGGTAGAAAGATGGCGCAATTGTGCCAGTTCCACCTGAATCTTTCCCTCGAAACTCCTCGCCCGCTGGGAAAAGATATCCAGAATCAGGGTATTGAAGTCCAGCACGCGAACGTGCATGAGCTGTTCGAGATTTCTTTCCTGGGCAGGAGAAAGCCCTCTGCTGAAGATGACAACCTCTGTATCCAAGGTCCGGGCACGTTCTGCAATCTCATTCGCTTTTCCCGAACCAATAAAATACTTTGGATGAGGATGATTGAGGCGTATATGAATCTTTTCCTGACATTCTATGCCCGAGGATTCAGCCAGCTCGAAAAACTCCTCAGGACTGGTCTGATCAGTATTTCGATACTCGTCAATATGGACCAGAAGGGCCCTTTCGCCCCGGTCTGGCCGGGTTAGACTATCTGTTTGGGTGATTGAGACAGCCCTTCCTTGTTACTCCCTGTGATTCCCCTCACTCTCGGAAGAATCATGGTGAAGCTTGACATTTCTGGCCGGTACGATGGTCGATATGGCATGCTTGTATACCATCTGGCTGACCGAATTTTTCAGTACCACAACAAACTGGTCGAAGGAGTCAATCTGGCCGGTAAGCTTGATTCCATTGACCAAAAAAATGGAGACGCCAATCCTTTCCTTGCGAAGCTGATTAAGAAAAGGTTCTTGTAAGGAATGGCTTTTGGACATAAATATCCTCCCTTCGTTATTTTTTATCCCTGTCATGCGCATATTCTGCCTAAACCCTATTATATCTCAAGTTTTTTTTGACCCACTCAACGATTTTTGCTGGTTGAAGGCGGTCCTGATCAAAAAAACACTGCGCACCTGCGCTCTGGTGTCTAAGCCAGGTCAATTGCCGCTTGGCATACTGTCGTGATGCTGCCTTGGCGCGATCGATGGCAGTTGCCAGGTCATAGTCACCTTCCAGAAACCGGATCAACTGACGGTATCCGACAATTTTTGCTGCTGGAGAGTTCCGTGCGAGTTCTTTTGTATTGAATATTCTTTGTGTCTCTTCCAGTAATCCCTGCGTCATCATTTCATCAAAACGGCGATTGATCCGATTATAAAGTTCGTCGCGTGAATCCGGCAAAAGTGTCAAATCAAGAAAATGCATCTTCAACCCTTCGGGGCTCTTGAAGAAATGGCTGCTCAATGTTTTTCCGGTGAGGTAAAGAACCTCCAGTGCACGCTGGATACGTTGTGCGTCATTTTCGTCAATCCGTTTTGCCGTTTCCGGATCAACACGAGACAACTCCCGGTGCAGGCTTGACCATCCTTCTTTCTTGGCACGCTGGTCTATGCGGGCACGTACAGTCGGATCTGCTTCCGGGAGTTGATGCAACCCTTGTTCAATTGCCCTGAAATACAGAAAGGTACCACCGACCAACAATGGAATATGTCCCCGTTGATGGATCTCGGACATCACTTTTGCGGCATCCTGAAAAAAATTTGCTGCAGAATAGGTCTCCTGCACCTCGCGGATATCGATCAAGTGATGAGGAACCTGCCCGAGAATATCTGTATCCGGTTTGGCTGTGCCGATATCCAGACCTCGATAGATCTGCGCAGAGTCGACACTGACGATCTCGACGGGCAATCGTTCAAAAAGTTTCAATGAAAGCGCCGTCTTGCCGCTGGCAGTAGGGCCTTTCAGACAGATTGCCTCAGGGGGCAGGCCTTCTGGGAGGGGGCTTTTTTTCAACTGAAACAAAAAACGCCCTTCAAAGGGCGTTTTTTCTGTTCATATCAGGATCATTCAGGGCAACTGGGCTGAGAGATAGTTCGCCACTGCCTTGATTTCCGTGTCCGAAAGTTTCTTGGCTATCGCCTGCATCATGCCTGCAGGATCGTTATTGCGTGTTCCAGCTTTCAGGTCCTTCAACTGCTTGATGATATAGTCCCGATGTTGTCCTCCTATCCTGGGGAAGACCGAATTATTGCCTGAACGTCCCTTGCCGCGTGGCCCATGACAGTTGATGCAACCATAGACACCCGTTTTGGGATTACCATTCTTGAACAGGTTTTCACCCTGTTTCATCAGCTTCTTGTCCACCGCAACCAGAGGCTTGGAGGCCATCTTCTTGCTGGAAAAATAGGCCGCGATATCCTTAAGGTCCTGTACGCTGGTCACAGTGGCCGCCATCCCGGCCATGGTATCGTTATTCGTCCGTTTCCCCTTCTGGAAATCCGTGACCTGTTTCTCGATATAACCGGCATACTGACCCGCCAGACGCGGAAAGGTTGCATCCGGACTATTCCCGTCGCCCCCATGACATCCCTGACATACAGCCGATTTGACTGCCCCCTCCTCTGCATTACCGACCAGCTTCTTGGCATGGGCCGTGCCAAGCCCAACCACAAGCAGTACAGGCAAAAGGATCAAACGTAAAACATTCATAAATGAGCTCCCGATTTATTCTTCTGGAAGAAAAAGATATAACAGATATTTTGCCATGGCGTCAACAGTGGCCTGTTCAAACCTACAAAAATCATCTATCTTGGATATTGTAGCATTAAATCTTTTCCTTTCGATGTATTTTGTATCTCAATACCGGCTGCTCCTGTTCTTGTCTCTGCTGTTTTTGTCCCCTGTCGCCTCGTCGAAAGGAAACTGGAAGGAGCGCAGCACTCCTGTCCGAATCGGGACTGTCGAACAGATCCTTCTTGCACCCACAGACTGGGTCGTAGGAGAGGTGCTGGCCAAGAAGAACAGTCAGATTGCTGCACAGATCGCTGGCAAGATCACCTGGCTACCCGAAGCCGGAATGCATGTAAAAAAGGGAGAACGGCTGATCAAGCAGGACAGTGCCGACATCGAACTGAAGATCCGGCAATCCAGAACACGTATTGCCGCCAGCAAGAGCCGTCTGGCCTTCCTCGAAAAGGAACTGAAACGTTTTCAGAAGCTGGAACAATCCGGCCACGTCTCCGAAACTCGTGTTGACACCGCGCGCAAGGAACGCGATATCGCCGAAGCAGAGTGGCATGGCGCGCAGGCCGAACTGGCCATTCTTGAAAAGCAGTTGCGTGACAGCGAGGTTCATGCGCCATTCACGGGTATCGTGATGACTCGATTGAAAGAGCCCTATGAGTGGGCCAAAAAGGGTGACCCCCTCCTCAGGCTGGTCACCAGTCAACAGGTTGAGGTGCGCGTCTTTGTTCCTGTCAGGATGCTTTCCAACCTCAGGCTCAATCAGGAAATCCGTCTCAAGTCGGAAGATCATGTATTTTCGGGATATATCCGACAACTGATCGGGGCAGCCAGCAGCGCCACCCATCAGGCAGAAATTCGTATACAACCTGATAACAAACAGGAAAACCTGCGGCTCATCCCCGGAGAATTCATACTTGCCGCCATTCCGGTTCAGAAGGCCAAACGGGCCCTGACCGTACCCCGTGATGCACTGGTTCTCAGGTCGGACTCCACCAGGGTTTTCAAGATATCCCCCGACCTGGTTGCCACACCCGTTACGGTCACGACCGGCTATGGCAATCCGGAACGCATCGAGATCCATGGAAACCTGAAAGCTGGCGATCGCGTTGTCGTTCGTGGAGGAGAGCGACTGCGTCCTGGCCAGAAGGTCAGGATCATTTCTGACCAGCAGGTCGATTCTCGGCATGCCGATTCTTCTCGAGAAAAAACCCAGAAAAAGGCCTGGACACCATGACCCTGACACGGCTGTCACTGAGCAACCCTGTGGCGGTATCGGTTGCCATCATTCTGACCCTGATATTTGCGTTTATCAGCCTGTCCAAGCTTCCGATTCAATTGACCCCGGAGGTTACCAAACCGGAAATTACCATCCGTACGGGCTGGCGTTCGGCAGCGCCGGAAGAAATCGAGTCCGAGATTATTGATCCACAAGAAAGTGCCCTACGTGGCCTTCCCGGAAGTACGGAGATACTGGCCAAGGCTCAGCGAGGTCAGGCAGAGATCACCTTGACCTTTCAGGTTGGCACTGATCTGAGACGGGCCCTTCTTGAGGTCATGAACCGTCTCAATCGTGTCAGTCGCTACCCGGTCGATGCGGATGAACCCGTCATTTCCACCGTAGGTGGTAACAGTCGTGCCATTGCCTGGTTCATCATCAAACCTGGCAAGGGAAATTCACGTGATATTGCCAGCTATCAGGACTACATCGAGGATGTGGTTCAATCCCGTTTTGAACGCGTCCCCGGTGTTGCCCTTTCGGAGGTGAGGGGTGGGCGAAGCCAGGAGGTTCGGATCACATTTGATCCCGAAAAAGCCGCATTTTACCGGATTGGGCTGCCGGAGACTGTCAACCGCATTGCCAACACCAAGGACACCAGCGGCGGTTTTGCTGAAGTCGGGAAAAGACGTTACACCATCCGATATCAGGGCGCCTATCATGTAAAGGATCTGCGCGACATGATCGTCGCCTGGCGGGAAGGAGAGCCGGTATATCTGCGAGATATTGCCGATATTGATTTGCATATGGTGGACCGCTCAAGCTTTGTCATTCAGAACGGTGAGTCAGCCATGGCCGTAAACGCTCACCGAGAGAGTGGCGTGAATGTTCTTGAAGTCATGCAAGGACTCAGACAGGCGGCCAAGGAATTGCAGCAGGGCCCCCTCAAACGCGCCAACCTCAAGATGGAACAGGTCTATGACGAAACCCTGTATATTCATCGCTCCATGAACATGTTGCGGAACAACCTGTTACTGGGTATTGCACTGGCTGTCATTGTCCTCTGGTGGTTCCTGCGCAAGTTTCGCGCCACCCTGATCGTCGCTCTGGCGATTCCGATCTGTGTAATCAGCAGCTTCATCTTTTTCTATGCTGCCGGCCGCACGGTCAATGTCATCTCACTCGCTGGCCTGGCCTTTTCGGTCGGCATGGTCCTGGATGCCGCCATCATCGTGCTGGAGAATATCGTCAGACAACGCGAGCAGGGTCAGAAAAGCCATGCTGCAGCCCTGCAGGGTACCGCAGAGGTATGGGGCGCCCTGCTGGCCTCTACTGCCACCACTGTCGCGATCTTCCTTCCCATTGTCTTTCTTCAGGATGAATCTGGGCAACTGTTCGCTGACCTGGCCCTCACCCTTTCTGCAACCATCATCCTGTCATTGATTGTCGCAATCACTGTTCTGCCTGTCATGTCATCAAGATGGCTACAGCACATCCGTCTCACTGATCCGCATCATCACTGGTGGGAACGTGGAACAGGATTGGTGATAAGTTTGACACAAGGCAGGAAGAAACAGCTGTTCTGGTTTGTTGTACTGTTTGTACTGCCCATTGTGGCTGCCTATCTGCTCAAGCCCAAGGCAGATTATCTCCCACAAGGGAATCGCAATCTTGTCTTCGCCTTTATCCTGCCCCCGCCTGGCATGAATATTGATACCCTTGAAAGAGAAATGGGAAAGGTAATCGCCCGGCGCATGCAACCTTATATTGAAGGGACAAAGTCACCCCGTGTCAAAGACTACTTCTTTGTGGCTTTCAATAGTGGCGCATTCATGGGGGCCAGGACAGCCGATCCAAAACAGACAGGCAAGCTGGTTGGCCTGATCAATCAGGCC
>RFGN01000705.1 GCA_003696645.1 Gammaproteobacteria bacterium
CAAAATAACCCAGCCCCAACCTCCCCTACACCTAAAACCATTTCCCCGCCAAATATCCCTTCTCCCCACCATCCCCGCCACATCGCTAAACCCGCCAGCGTTTTCATTATCGCCCTCCTACTTTTCTCCCTAACCATCAAACCGCTGTTCTCATTCTTTCACCATCTTGCCTCCACCACGCTCGGCACCCTATTGCCTTTGCCAACCCAAAATCAGCCCACTGATAAAACTCCATCAGACGTTCTCGGCGCCTCCATTGCCAATACAATCTTTGGAGTCAACATCCGCTCTGAATTCCGCGAAAATGTCGACTTCAAAAAGGACATCTCCATTGAAAACGATGCGAATATATCAAACAACATCAATTTAGGTAATCAACTCACCTTCAACTCAACAGAATCTAATCTTTTCAGCCTTCAAGAAAATGGTTCAAAATACATCATTTCATCAGGCGGTCTAGCTGTTGGAGGCGCTACCGACTTTTATATCGACACCAATGGCAACTCCAACCTCAACACCGCCACCATCAACAGCAATCTTACCGCGCTTGGGGAAATCAACCTGGGGGATGCCGGCGATCTCATCTCTATCCGGGGATCCACAGTCACTCTCGAAAGTGGCGGTACCATCTCCCTTCAACCAGCATCCGACACGGATGACTTTGTGTATATTAACACCTCAAACAATCAACCAGGACTGTTTTTTGCGGGCGCGGCCGATACCCACGATCCAGGCATTCGCATCAATGCCAATTCTGGTCAGATTGAATACCGCGACCAAAACACAAACACCTGGATTCCCCTGGACAACCTAGACAATAGCAGTCAGATATCAGCCATCACTATCCCCGAAGCATACTTTTCCGATGGAGGCTCGTACCTCTATCCCTCAAATCAAGAATCCGTTCGCATCTACGATTCATCCGGCACCAATTACCTTGACATCTCTCACAATGGCTCCAGCGTGCTCATCACCACCAGCGGCACCAGCGACATCAACTTTGACAACAATCTCAGCCTCTCCGGCACTCTGACTCTGCCATCAACCAACATCCTCACCGGCAACACCAATTACATCACTGCATCAAAAGGTATCAGCGTAGGCGGCAACACCACCTATGGCATCTCTTCCACGGGCGCCGCTACTGTATCAGATCTCACCACCTCAGGCACCATCTCACTCAACGACGGCGGCCTCCTCGACCTTTCCGCCATCTCCCACGATGACTCCGCCAACCAGGGTCTAAGGCTACCCGTCAGCACCAGCCTCACCAACATCGCTTCTGGCCAACCAGGATACATCGCCTGGGATGCAACCAACAACCGTGTTGTTACCTTCAACGGTTCAAGCTGGACAAATATATCAGGCGCCACTTCCACTCTTAACGAATCCTATGTCGCCGGCAACACTATCGATGTTGTTTCCGCCGAAGGCAACCTCGCCTTCGACCTCCAAACCGCCGACTTCACCATCGAGGTTGGCCAGGGAGCTGACACTGGCGACTTGATTATTTCCGACGGATCGGCCAACTGGTTTTTTATCGACGAAGCCAGCGACACCCTCAGTCTTGGATCAGCTGCTACCGCTCTCTATTTAGATGATCAAACCCTCTCCTCCCCAATCCCGCTGACCGTCTCAGACTCATCGCTTAATCCTGTCCTCACCCCTGGAATTATCGATGCTCTCAACGATCTCTATGATATTTCTACAGGCGGCACTGGCCAAGCAGGCTACTTTCTCAAGACCAACGGAATCATCTATCCCTATAATAGTTTCGAAAGCCTAGTCCTGGGCGGAGTCTCCAGCGCCTCCGCCAACATCAACCTCAATGCAGTTACCGGCACCGCCAGCCTCTCCGGCTCACTCACCCTAACTGGCGACTCATCTAGCATTGGCACAATTCTCAATAAGCCGCTCAATATAGGTAACAATACTACAGGAGATATATATCTATCTCCCAATGGCACACAAGTACTCACAGCACTACAAAATGGAAACCTAGGTATCGGAACCACTCAACCACAATATAATCTAGACATTCAAGGCACTGCGAGTGTGTCAGCTTACCTCGGCTTCGGGCCCACTCTCCAATCCGATTTACCCACTTGTAACGCTAGTACTGAAGGAGCTGTTTACTACGATGCCACCGCTAACAAACATTATTTCTGTGACTCCACCAACTGGAAAAGCATCGCCCAAGGCACTACCACCGAATGGACTCTTACTGCTGGTGTGGTATCTCCCAACTCCAGCCTCACTCACGTAGCCGTCGGCGGCAACGATATTAACGCGCCATTTTTTGTTTGGAATAACGGCGACCTCACCGCCGCTGGCGGTACCTTCACCGGCGCCTTATCAGTTCAAGGCAATCTAACCGGTTCAAGCGGCTCCTTCAGCGGCAATCTAGCTGGAGACAACTTGACCTCCACCAACGATATCTCGGCCGGCGGCAGCATCATTGCCACCGGAGGTGTCGGCTCTGTAAGCTCGTCAAACAGCCTTTTAACCTTGGACGGCAATAACGCCCTCGCCTATTTAGACGTTAGTAGTTGGGATACCGATGTTACCAATGACTATGTCTCCTGGACAATTTCAGACGGTTCCAACTCCGAAGCTATTCTTAGCTCCGACCAACTCACCATCGCCGCTGGCACTAGTTTGACCAGCACTTACAATCCCAGCACCAACACCCTCACCATCGGCATCGACGGTCTAGACAATTACACCGCTTGGAGTTTTGCTATTGATGGCACCACCTATGACCAAATCACCAGCTACAACATTCTCAACTTCGTTAGCGGCAACGGTATCGACATTACTAGAACCGCCAACGATCAACTCACTATCGCCGGAGAACTCGCCTCATACACCAACCCAGGAATTGCTTCATTTGATCCTAACAACTTTACCATCACTGCAGGTTTGGTCAACACCGCCCAAGACATTCATACCTCCGCCTCCCCCGTCTTCGCCGGCGGCGTCACCGGCGGCAATTTACAATTGGGAGTCAGCGGATCGAATACAATAGATACTCTTTCGGGAAACATCTCCATTCGGCCTACTACTAACATCGGCTCCAGCTCGCTGGGATTGCGTATCAACCCCGACGGCAGTCTGGAAGACCTCGATGGATCCATCGTCCTCAATGACACAGTTGCTATAGGATCGTCTACCACCGGCTTACAAGTGGATACAAATGGTGCGCTATCAGACATAGATAGCAACTATATATCAATCAATGACGACTTGTCTATCTCTGGAACTCTCATTTTCGCCGCCACTAATCCCTACATTGACATCGCCAACAACAGCAACCTCACCTTCCGCGATGCCTCATCCAACCCGCTAGCTCAGCTAGTTGATAGCGGTTCATCAGGCAATCTCTTTATCACCGGCGGCATTTCCACTTTTGACACCACCGTGGTCGATGGCTACGGCGAATTTAGCGGGTTGTGCCTCGGAAATGGATCAAACTGCATCACTGCCTGGGGTGAAGCGGGTGTCAACTACTGGCAACTTAACGGCAACAGCCTAGCGCCTACCAGCGCCCAATACAGTCTCGCCGTCGGTGGCTCGGACACTTCAGACTCGCCATTTTACGTCTTCCCCAACGGCGACCTCACCGCCGCTGGCGGCACCTTTACCGGCAACCTGGATGTCCAAGGCTCTCTCTCCAACTCCACCGGCAACCTAACTGTTGCTGACAA
>RFGN01000706.1 GCA_003696645.1 Gammaproteobacteria bacterium
AAGATATTGGCCCGATGCCCAACCAGCAGGGTGGCCGGCCCGTTCGGGACATGGGTATAATCGGCCACATCAATCAGCACCAGTGGCAGTACCTGCCCCTGTACCCAGCGATGAAAGATCTCCACGACCTTTTCATGGTTGATCCGGCTGCCGGGTCGCAGCAGGAACTTGATACAAAATCGTTGTAAATCCACTTTTTTACTCCATCTTCTCTGGATTTCGACTATTGATTTTCCAGCATGCGACCATGACAGGCATGCGTTGCCTCAATAAACAGTTGCGCCTCATCTATACGTCGCAAGGCCCTGTCATGATCGACTGGATCATTGCGCGTTTCAAAGGCATGAAAAAAATAATTGGCAAATTTTGCCCCGGCAAAGGGATCATAGAACAGTTCCGTATCACAAAAGCGTTCACGAAAGACATTCACAATGGTTTGCGGGTCATCGGAGATATCCGGGTCCAGAGTCCTGATCAGACCCTGAGCCGCCATCAGCATTGCGCGGATGGACTTATCCACGGCCTGTTGCAGATTTTCCGGATTGTCCCCCCCTTCTTCCAGCGCAATCTGGGCATCAAACAACTCACTTTCCGCAGCGGCGACTCCAAAATCACTGAGGCTGACTACCTCACCGGCACATTCTCCCACACCAATGTCACCAATGGTAAATTCGCGCGGGTCACCCCAGTCGGAATAGAAATCCGGATCGAGAAAATACTCCGGCACCTCGGTCAACGGTTTGATCATCGCCTTGATCTCCCGTTTCCCAATCCGTTTGGCCCATTCATCGAAAGTTTCGCCCTCCTGGCGTCCCTGACGGTACTGTTTGATCAGAAGGTCGACGACATCCGGGACCCGTTTGGATGGCACTACGCTGATGCTTTTTCCATACTCGTCACCATTGTTGTTCCAGCGCCCGCCCAAGATCAGCTGAAAATGCGGTACCTTGTAATTCCCGGCCGTACGACTGACACCGTAAAAGCCAATCTCGGCCACATGATGCTGGCCACAGGAATTGAAACAGCCACTGATCTTGATACGAATATCCCTGACAGCCGGATCAAACTGTACTGCCTTGGCTGACAGGCGTTTTCTCAGCTCTGCGCCCAGGCCACGCGATGAGGCAATCCCCAGTTTGCAGGTATCTGTTCCTGGACAAGCCACGATATCTATCATGCTTTCGGCACCGGCTTCACCCAACCCAATAGCCTTCAAATCACGATGCAATGCAGCAAGGTCGGCATCATGCACCCATCTCAGAATGAGGTTCTGTTCTACCGTCGCACGAACACTATCCCTGATATAGCGTCGACAGATATCTGCCAGATCACGCATCTGGGCAGAGGTCATATCCCCAAGCGGCAGGGTAATCGTCACCGCAGAAAACCCGGACTGACGCTGTGGATAGACATTGGTTGAACGCCACTTTTCAAACGCCTCATCAGGACTTGCACCCGGCTCAACCGGTTCAGACAATGCCGATTCCTGCATGTCGCCTATGCCCGCTATCCAGCTTGTCCAGGCAGGGTCATCCGGCAGCTTCTGACGTTCTTCATCAATCAGACGACGGAATTCCTCAATACCGAGCTTGGCGACCAGAAATTTCAAACGGGCACGACCACGATTGCGTTTCTCACCCAGGCGGGCAAATACCCTGCAGATGGCCTGAGATATCGGAAGCAGTTCTTCAGGGCTGACAAATTCCTTCAACACCTTTGCCTGATAGGGAATCGCACCCAGCCCTCCACCAACCAGGATCTGGAAGCCATCTTGTCGCTGCCCCACTACCTCTCTTGTGGTTGCTACACAGCCAATATCATGAATCATGGCCAAACCACAGGCATGATTCTGACAGCCGGAAAAGGCCGGTTTGAGCTTGCGCCCAAAATCCTGGGCATCGCGATGCCCCAAAAGGAATTGGGCCAATGCATCGGCATAAGGGGTGACGTCAAAGGCCTCATCACGGCAAATACCGGAAAGCGGGCAGGCCGTTACGTTTCTGACAGAATTTCCACAGGCCTCTCGCGTGGTAATGCCTACGGCTGCCAGTCTGCGATGCATGTCGGGGCAATCCTGCAATGAGATGTAATGCAACTGGACATCCTGACGTGTAGTGATATGGATAATACTGTCGGAATATTCCTCGGCAATATCTGCCAGAAGATCCATCTGTTCCGTGTTCAGCCCGCCATAGGGGATCTTGATCCGCTGCATCCCGGGTGCTTCAAACAGGGTATCCGGGCCTTTGGTCAGTTGGCTGTTGGGGAAGCCGATCGTCTGGGTTTTTTCTCCGTCATATCGTTTGCCATTGTCATATCGCTGCCCATAGGCGCCCCGTCTCAATCGAATCTCGGCAAAGACCTTGTCTTCGATCTTGCCCTGTTTCTTCAGGTCAATCTGGTTTTCAAATGTATCGATCTCCTGGGCCAGTTCCGGTCTGATCCGGTCTGCCAGGGTTTCTTTCCAGGTTTGTTGTGCCATCTGCTTGTCTGCTCTCCAGATATTCTTTTCCAATTATTATGCGCCAGCCTTCTTGACATGCAGCCCGCATTCCTTTGATTCCGGATCTTCCCACCACCAGCGACCTGCTCGAATGTCTTCACCGACTGCAATCGCGCGGGTACAGGGCGCACAACCGATACTGGGATAGTGCTGATCATGCAGGGCGTTATAGGGAACATCGAAATGCCGGATATATTCCCAGACCTCGGCCTCGGTCCACTCGATCAACGGATTGTATTTGTGCATCTGGTTACCGTCATCCCACTCCTTCTCGGCCATCTCTGTCCGTGTTGGGGACTGTTCACGACGCAGGCCGGTAATCCAGGCCTGCTTGCCGGCCAGAGCCCGCTTCAGCGGTAGAATCTTGCGGATTCTACAGCATTCCTTGCGTAACTCAACACTGTCATAAAACGCATTCGGGCCATTCTTCCTGGTGAACTGCTCGACCTGTTCGGTATCCGGAAAATAGACCAGTACAGGGGTCTTGTATTTTTGCTGGACCGTCTGCATCAGTGCATAGGTCTCGGCAGGAAGCCGCCCGGTATCCAGGCTAAATACCTCGATTCCGGGTGCAGCCCGGTCGATCAGATCCATCAGGACCATATCCTCGGCACCAAAACTGTTGGCAAAGGCTGCCGGGGCATCGTCCTTTTCAATCTGTTTCAACAGCGCCTCGGCCTTGTTGACCTTTTCCTGCAACAAATCATTCAAGTCCATTCCTGTCTCCTCTCAATCAATATCAAACATCTGTTTTCTGAACCATTACGTCTGCAGCAGCATTCCCGGCCGGCCTCCACGTTACGGCATATCCATCCTTCTTCAGACTGGCGATCGCCTGCTCTGCTGGCTCACCGGACTGAAATCGGAATACCATCTGGAATGGTGCCTTCTGATTCTGCAGGGCCTTGCGTGCTCGAAGGTAATGCATCGGACAGGGGTATTCACTCAAATCAACCACCTCCACGGACGAATCAACCTCAACGTTTGCCTGCAGAGTATCCAGCAGAGCCTCACGTTGAAAGTACTTCCCCAGCCATTGATCGACCTGCCCGATCAGTTCACCGACCTGATCATGATGACAGGTGGCAGGATCAAGCATCACCAGTCTGCGACACAATGTCTGTAACGATTGAATAAGGGGAAGATCCGTCTCCTTGCAAATCAGATCTTGCATGTTCTGTCTGCGATCGGGGATCTTGCGCCGGGTCGACTTTTGCGGAAAAAACAGTTGCATGATGACGGTCGCAGCGATCTCCACCATGCTCTGCAAGGAAGCGGTCACCTCCTCCAGTTGTTCCTTCTGCCAAAAGACCTGGCAGCAGTTTCTTTCATGCCTGACCTCCATAAGACTGGCGTCCAGAAATTCATCCGCCATTCCGGCACACTCGCCGCCCCCAAACTGTTCAACCACAAATGGAGTTGCTGCATCAATATCCCTGGCCAGTATTTCCATCTTCCTGGCGTCTTGTGGTTGCAGGTCCCCTGCCCACGAGTCGAGACGACTTTGCGATTGTTGGCGTACCCAGGCAGAAAAGTCGCCATGCCCCTCCTGTCGAAAGGCCTGTGAGACACGATTGACAAAGGTTTGCACATTCCGTGCAGGCACTGTCGGACCTCGCAGGGCAAATTCCTGACCCCACCGTCCTCCTCCACCCAGCCATGTCTGATAGAAAGGGAACAGTCTCCCATCAATCCGCCGACCCTCTCCAAACATGCCGATATCAGCCACCTCCGGTTGTGCACAACCATTCTGACAGCCCGAAACATGAACGCGCAATGTCTGTTCATTCAGCTGTCGTGCCAGACCCTTGCTGTCTGTCAGCCCCAAACGACAAGTGGCTGTTCCCGGACAGGCAACCACCGAATGTGTCCCGGGTTCACAAGAATCCGTCAATCCACTATTGTTCAGCGCCTGCTGAACCGTCTTCAGGAGATGCAAGGGGATACCCGTTATCAGGAGATTCTGGGAGGAGGTGATACGGATCTCTGGCAATTCAAACTGCTGCAACAGCTCTGACAGGGTTGTCAGCTCTTTTCCTGAAAGATCCCCCAGCTTTACGGCTACAGCAATAACAACTTTCGCGCTGTCTTTTTCATTGATGGGGTAATTCCGCAGATCTGTGGCCAGGAATCCAACTGATGGCCGAGATTTTTGAGTCCATCTCTGCTGCAGATCCTTGGCACTGTGTCCGTCTCTTGCCTGAATACGCAACAAGGCCAGGCGATACCATTCGCGAACCTTGGCTTCGCCAAAATCATCAAACAAAAATTTGAGGCGGGAATGGGCCCTGAGCTGTCGGTTTGAATAACGATTATGCACCCACAACACGGCCTCAACATGCTGGTGCAACTCTGCCTCCGGGACAAAATCATTCAGTACCACAGCCTGCCTCGGCTTATGGCCAAGCCCTCCTCCTGCAAGCAAGCGAAAACCCGGGGCACCATCCTGCCAGCGTGCCATCACGGCAAGATCATGGATCATGCCCTGGGCACAATCGTTTTCACAACCAGAGAAGGAGATCTTGAATTTGCGCGGCAGATGTTGGGTCAATGGATGACGTATAAATTTACGCACTGTTTCATCCATATAGCCCGTCACATCTACATGTTCATGAGGGCAGACTCCTGCCAGCGCACAGGCCGTTACATTGCGTACGGTATTGCCACAGGCCTCCCGAGTCGTCAGTCCTGCCGTTCCCAGCAAACGCAGGGCATCAGGAACCCGGTCGGTGGGGACATGGTAGATCTGAATATCCTGCCGCGTCGTCAGATGAATGGTTTTTCCTGCAGAATACCTGTTCAGAACCTCTGCAATGACATCAAGCTGATGTACATTCAAACGACCACCGGGGATCTTGACCCGCAGCATCTGTACATCGGCTTGACGCTGCCCATAAATCCCCTGCTGCAATCGGATCGGGACAAAACGATCTTCTGCCATCTGACCGTG
>RFGN01000707.1 GCA_003696645.1 Gammaproteobacteria bacterium
CGAAGGGGTCTATCCCTTCTACTGCACGGACTTCTGCTCGGCCCTCCACCAGGAAATGCAAGGTTATGTGCGGGTCAGCCCGCGCGGCGCCAACACCGCTCTGAAGTGGAGTCTGGGCGAAGAGGAGCCCGTACAATAAGGCTTCAGTATTGCAACGGGTGTCGCCTTCAGGGGCGGCACCCCTTCTTCCCCTCCTCCGAATGAATCGTCTGCATTGCCCGCTGTTAAACTTCCAATCATGAAAAACTTACCCCGCATCTTGATGGCCTTTGCAGCCCTGGCGCTCCTCACGCTCTTTGTGTTCCCCATGTGGCGAATCACTTTGGTGGCGCCGCAATACCCCGACGGGGTTACGATGTACATCTACATCAACAAATTAGGCGGCGACAGCCCCGGCACCCTGCAGAATGTGAACATCCTGAACCACTACGTGGGGATGAAAAAAATCGAACCCGAGTCCATCCCTGAATTGAAGTACTTCCCCTATGTGGTTTGGGGGATGGTGGTTTTGGGTTTGATAGGGGTGTTCGTCAACCGCTCCTGGTATTTTCTGGGCTGGGGCATGCTGATGGCCTTGCTGGCAGCCGTCGGTCTGTACGACTTCTATCTCTGGGAGTACGACTACGGGCACAACCTGAGCCCCATGGCGCCCATCAAGATTCCCGGGGCTTCTTTCCAACCCCCCCTGTTGGGCACCAAGGTAATCCTCAATTTCATCGCACACTCTTACCCGGCTATCGGGGGCTATTTCGCCGGGCTGGCCATTTTGCTGGCATTCTCGGCCTGGTGGCTGAAAAACAAAATCGACAGGCAATATGAAACGGTATCTGCCCTTCCTCGCAAGCGCTCTGCTGCTGGCCTCCTGCGCTCCGTCGCCTGAGCCCATCGAGTACGGCTCCGACTACTGCCACTTCTGCAAGATGACCATCGTGGACCGCCAACACGGCGCTGAGGCGGTCACCGACAAGGGCAAAGTGTACAAGTTCGACGCCATCGAGTGCATGGTCAACTACCTGAAACAAAACCCGGATCAGGAGTGGGCTTATTTGTTGGTCAACCCTTTTGAAAACCCCGGTGACTTTTTTCCGGCACAGGAAGCCACCTACCTCATCAGCCCCAATTTGCCCAGCCCCATGGGCGCCTATCTGACGGCTTTTGCCTCCGAGGCCGAAGCTCAGGCCGTCCAGGCGGAAAAATCGGGGGACTTGCTGGGATGGCAGGATTTACCCGAAAGACTGCGCACAGGAGAAGCGATGTCCACCATGGAGGAATAGTCGAGCCGCATCGGA
>RFGN01000708.1 GCA_003696645.1 Gammaproteobacteria bacterium
CGCAACGCCAAACCCATCACCATCACCATCCGAACAAACACACTCCTGCGCCACACCATCACAATCCTCATCCACACCATTCCCACACACCTCAACCGCGCCAGGATGCACACCCGCATCACCATCATCACAATCCAACTCAGCATACCCCGAACAACCCTCAGCAAAAAAACCATCACCATCACTATCAAAACCCTCATCAATCTGCGAATCACAATCATTATCAACACCATCACACACCTCAGTGGAAGGCGTGCACGACCAGCACTGGTACGGAGTCCCCCCTCCCCCGCAGATGTCTCCTTGTGGGCAAGAGCCGCAATCCAAATAACCACCACACCCATCCGGCGGGTTGCCACACTCCGCATTCACCTCAGCACAGGTCTTCGGCGTGCACGACCCGCAAGGGACTGCGCCAAGATCACCGCCATTCCTTCCAGCACCACAAAGAATACTGCCTGGGAGTGGACGGAACCGGTTCCACGCCTCGTCATAATCCTCAGGAATAGGAAGGATGCGAGGATCAGCAAATTGCGGGCTTTCCTTGACAATCTGGCTGTGCTGATCAAATCCGGTTTCACTCCGCCACTCATCCAACGTCCAAATCCTATACGAAGCGCTTGGCCAGCTCTGCTTGACCCACTTCGAGTTCAACGACCCCGCCTCTGGCCTGTGAAGAAGATTATAATCCATCCCTCCCAAGACGGAGAGAGGATTCATCTCGAAGCGCATCAGGTTGCTCACGTCGACCGTGTGCCCGTCAAAAACATTATCATAAAACGTGATAGGCCCCCTTGGCAACACGTTCGTGCCTCCATACGGGCCAGAAGGGCTCCTATCAAGAATTTGCGGGCTGATACCAACACCACACTTCATTTCCGTACTATCCCACCAGGTATTGCCAATAAACTCATACGCTGCACCACCATAATGAAACGAGCCCTCCTGCGTATCAACAATAAGATTGCGCTCAAAACGAACATTATGACCGTCCGGCGCGTTATCCTCAATGAGAATGCCGTGATTCGGAGCCATCCAGAGCACGTTGCGTGCAAAGACGACATCAGTCCCCTTCGGCCCGATGCCGTTGAAAACGTTGTGAATGTAGCTCTCTGTCACACGCATTCGAGTTGGGTAGTTCCCAGAGAATATGCCGTAGTTAAAACCATGAATTTCAACACGGTGCGCCCACACATTCGAGTAGCCATTAAAGCTCAGACCTGTACCTCCGGGAGAACCTTCTTTGCAATCGCTCTCATCTGTGAAGACGTCCTGCTTGCCAATGATCTCACTATTTTCAATGCCGACGTTGTCGCTCTTCAAAGAAAAACCGGTGTTATCTGACGTCCTCCTCCCATCAATCACGACTCCGTCGAGAATGTAGTACTGCCTGTTTGAAGGAGTATTCCCTCCTGCAATGTTCACACAGAACGGCTGTTCCGCCTTGTACCGAATCCACTTATCCGGCGTTCCGCTCTGCGTGATCACATCTGTGTACGTGTACTGCCCACACGGAATAATACGCGTTTCTTCACTAATAGGGCCTGGAATGCCATAATCACTCCTCGTCAAGTCCAACGCCGCAAAAGCAGGAGACGGCAACAACGAAAGAGAAGCGAGGAACAAGAGCAACACCGCCACGTCCGCAATACGCTTACGACTGAAAACCACCATACCCTACTCATTCACTCAATTACTTTATAAACATTTCTGAAATAGTTATAAACAGCTCTTGCATCTCCTTGGCAACAGTTTCTTCGTGAGAACAGAAAACTAGAACGAGCAACCAAACACGACCCCGACTAGTACGTCTTACCAAAATTGTTCGCAACAATATTCAAATCCGTCACGTCAACAACCCCATTCGGATCATCACGATCCGCCCGCTGCGCCCGCTCATCCCAACACAAACCAGCAGCAGCACTACAACCAAACCTACTCCCCACCAAC
>RFGN01000709.1 GCA_003696645.1 Gammaproteobacteria bacterium
GACGGGCGCCTCTTCCGGACGGTTACAAAATTGATTGGAAGTGTAAAGGCAGCCGGAAGCCCGGCTGCCTTCTATGGTCGGAAGTAATACGAATCAGCGGTTGACAACGACGGGCGAGTGCAAAACTTCAAGCCCGCAATCTTCACCAACACTTTGATACAAGGTGTCGGTCACGGCAAGTTTTGCGAAGCTGTCGCCAGTCAACACGACATCAGCTGTTTTAACAATGTAGTCTTCAGCATCGAGTTTCACATCTCCAGAAAGGCGAGCGGTGAGCAATTGGCCTTCGCCTTCCAGGCGCATACCCACATCCCCTCCAAGTTCGACACTGAGGTTATTGACATTGAATTCTCCTCTTATTTCATGCTCTCCTTCGCTGCGCAATGTGAGTGAGGGCAAGTGGAAGCCGGACAATTCCACATCATCAGTATTGAGAAACTCCAACTCATTTACCGAAGGAACAATGACTTCTATAACGATGGGGTATTCTGCCTCATCGAAATCCGTGAAGACCACGAGCTCATCACCGTTCTTTTTGAAAGAAACATGGCCGGTATAGCGCTCCCCCCTGCGGATGTGCGCCATGGGCAGATCTCCTTTGATGATTTCAAATTTCAGGGGGCCCTCCCCCTTCACTTTGGTCACACCTTCCAGCCAATGGTAGTGGTCGTCCTCCTGCAGGTATTGCTGGCTGATCAGGCCGTTGGAGGTCATTTGAACGGTGTATCCGCTAAGGTGCCAGGGGAAGCTGTAATTGCTGTCAATGTCCAGGCGGCGTTGTGCCCTGGGCGTTTTGCCTTCAAACCGGATGTACTTTCCTTCGGGAACCCTGATGAGGAGTTCGACCTCCTGGGCCCGCCACTTCTGTCCTTTGTCAAGAACGTAATAGGACGGGACTTTGAGGGTGTTGCCCTCCAGCGTGTATTCAAAATCAATGGCCTGGGCCTGTTGCTCTGCCTGCTCGGGTGTTGCACCACGAGCCATACGCTTTTGCATGATTTCGAAATTGCCGGACTC
>RFGN01000710.1 GCA_003696645.1 Gammaproteobacteria bacterium
AGGACAACCTCGTGAACGGGACATTGCTGCACTACTTTGGTGCGTGAAATACAAAAACGGTGCAATTAGTTTTTCCCGTTCGATTAGAGTCCTCATGCATTACGGGTAAGATAATCGTTTTACAAAAAACGATTGCTGGAAAAACAATGATGATCAGATTGAAACGAGCCTTTTTCGAACTGCGTGGTCTTTTTGTACTTCTTTTGCTGTTGCCTGAAACGGTGGGTGCTGATGAACTGAACGGTGCCAATACCGCCTGGATTCTGACCTCAACGGCATTGGTGCTTTTCATGACCCTGCCGGGTCTGGCCCTGTTCTACGGCGGGTTGGCACGCACCAAGAATGTCTTGTCCATCATGATGCAGTGTTTTGCGATTGCTGGTATCGCTTCCCTGCTGTGGCTGATTGTGGGATACAGCATGGCCTTTACAGAAGGCAATGGCTTTGTCGGCGGACTCTCCAATGCGCTGTTTGCCAATATCCAGGAGGGGACCCTCAGCGGAGATATCCCTGAATCGTTATTTGCCCTGTTCCAGATGACCTTTGCGATCATTACCCCGGCACTGATCGTCGGGGGCTTTGCGGAACGTATGAAATTTTCTGCGGTGCTGCTTTTCAGTGCCATCTGGCTGATCGTGGTCTATGCTCCGGTTACCCACTGGGTTTGGGGGGGAGGCTGGTTGCAGGAAAAGGGCCTGCTGGATTTCGCTGGAGGAACCGTGGTCCATGTGACCTGTGGTGTCGGGGCGTTGGTGGCAGCAATCGTATTGGGCCCGCGTCGTGGTTTCCCGACCACTGCCATGCCCCCACATAATATGACCATGGTCTTTACCGGTGCTGGAATGCTGTGGGTGGGTTGGTTCGGCTTCAATGGTGGCAGTGCGTTGGCGGCCAACGGCGATGCGGCCATGGCCATGCTGGTGACGCATATTTCAGCTTCGGCTGGGGCCATGATGTGGATGCTCTGTGAATGGATCAAGTTCAAGAAACCAACCATGTTGGGTGCTGTGACGGGTATGGTGGGCGGACTCGGGACCATCACCCCGGCTTCGGGTTTTGTTGGTCCTGGTGGTGCACTGGTTATCGGATTGATTGCCGGGTTTGTCTGTTTCAATGCAGTGATCTTTATCAAACATAAACTGAAGATTGATGACTCCCTGGATGTCTTCCCGGTGCATGGTGTGGGTGGCATTATCGGTACCTTCATGGCCGGGATCTTTGCCAGTACCAGCCTGGGGGTGTTCAGTGGTCAGGGTTTTGCCGAAAACATACACAGTATGAGTGAACAGCTCGGTGTGCAGATTACCGGGATTCTTGCAACGGCTGCCTATACTGGCATCGCTACCTTTATCATCCTCAAGGCGGTTGGTGCCCTGGTTGGAGGTCTACGTGTAACCAGGGATGAGGAAACAGAGGGTCTGGATATCTCTTCTCATGAAGAGCGTGGTTACGATTTGTGATGATAGTTTTACACTGAAGATAAAAAAGGGGCGTGCAGCCCCTTTTTTTTACAAGGTTCGATATGTCTAGTTCAGGTATTGTTAGAATACGGGCATGTTGATATCCTCTGGGCCACGATCTATCTGGCGGCTGTTCTGGTTGGTGTTTGGACTGATATGGTTAGCTTGCCTGTCAGCTTGCCAACCGGCAGCTGTTCCTGAGGCACATGAAATTCGTTTCGGCCTTTCAGCAATGCCGGTCTCGCTGGATCCGCGACGTGCTACCGATGCAACCTCATATCGTATCAATCGCTTGTTATACGAATCGCTGACTGATTTTGATGAGCATTATCATCCGATACCGAAATTGGCCGATTGGAAAAAGCTTGGCCCAACACACTATCGCTTTACCCTGAAACATCCTCTGCATCGTTTTCACGATGGACAGGCTTTAACGGCCAGGGATGTCAAGGCCACGTATGAATCTATTCTGGACAGTAAGACTGGCTCGCCACATCGAGGAGGACTGAGACATATCAAGGCTATCAATATAAAAGGTCAGGACACGATTGATTTTTTTCTCAACCGTCCTGATCCGCTGTTCCCGGGACGTCTGACCCTGGGAATCCTGCCTGCTGACAAGATCCGACAGGATCACCCCTTTGCACAGCAGCCAATTGGTAGTGGGGGGTTTCGTTATGTGCATGGAGGCGGGGCGAAAACATTACGGATTGAGCGTCTTCGTGATCAGTTGCTGGTGGACTTTTTTCACGTACCAGATCCAACCGTACGCGTGTTGAAACTGCGTCGTGGCGAGATCAATCTGTTACAAAATGATTTGCCCCGCGAGATGGTCGTCTATCTGCGCAAGCAGAATGATATTCAGGTAGAAACAGGGCGTGGGACCAATTTTACCTATCTGGGTTTCAATCTGGAGGATGCCACCACGCGATCTCGTGAGTTGCGTGAGGCGATCTCTCTGGCCCTGAATCGCGAGGAAATTATTAACGGCCTGTTGGCGGGTGCGGCGCGCCCGGCAACATCTCTATTGCCGCCCGATCATTGGGCCGGAAATCCAGACCTGCCAATACCAGAATACAATCCTGAACGGGCCAGGGAATTGTTGAGCAAGTCCGGATTGACCCTGCCTGTGCATCTGACCTACAAGACCTCCAGCAATCCTTTCAGGATTCGCATAGCAACCCTGATCCAGCATCAGCTGGCTCAGGTGGGCATTGATGTGACGATCAAAAGCTATGACTGGGGCACCTTTTATGGTGATATCAAGGCAGGACGCTTCCAGATGTTCAGTCTCTCCTGGGTGGGTATCAAGACACCGGATATCTTTCGTTATGTCTTTCATCAGGAGGCGATCCCGCCCAAGGGGGCAAACCGTGGACGTTATCGGAACCCAGAGGTCGATCGCCTGATTGAGCAGGCTGATGCAGAGGAGACACTACCACGTCAGGCGGAGCTGTATCGGCGCATTCAAGCGATCATCCTGAAGGACCTGCCCTACGTACCGCTTTGGTATGAGGATCATTTTTTTGCCGCCCGTTCAAGTGTGACCGGTTATCATCTTGCACCGGACGGCAACTATGATGGATTGAAAACCGTGGTCTTGGTCCCGCATGTCTGATCCCGGCAAGTATCGCATCGAGATCGATCTTTCTCGGCAGCAGTTGAAATTGCTGAGAAACACAGTGCTGTTATTTGAAACTGTGGTGTCAACGGCGGCAAAGGGTGCCGGAGAACACCGGGGGAGTGAGCAGACACCCCGGGGTCGACATATCATTCGAGCCAAGATCGGCGCGGGTGCGCCGATCAATACTGTTTTTGTGGGAAGACGCCCAACTGGCGAGATCTATACAGAGGAGATGGGCCAGGCCCAGCCTGAACGGGACTGGATATTGACCCGTATCCTGTGGTTGTCCGGGACCGAGGTGGGGCGTAACCGTCTTGGATCGGTTGATACCATGCAACGCTATATCTATTTGCATGGCTGCCCAGATTCTGTTCCGATGGGGGTACCAGGCTCACATGGCTGTATCCGCCTTAGGAATCAGGATATGATCACACTGTTTGATCGGGTTCCTCTTTTTTGTCCGGTATGGATTGATTGAATGTGGCATGTGATTTTTGCGCGTCTGGGCAGTGCTTTGGTGGTAGTGCTGGGTGTCTCGCTGATGGTGTTTCTCCTTATCCATCTGATTCCTGGAGATCCTGTCGAGGTCATGTTGGGTGAATCTGCCAACCCGGCAGACAAGGTGGCGTTGCGTCATCAGCTTGGACTGGATCAGCCGCTCTTGTCACAGCTGCGGGATTATTATTCCAGCTTGGTTCACCTTGATCTGGGCCAGTCGATCTATTCTCGAGAAGATGTGGCTGAAAAGATCTTTTCCAGATTGCCGGCAACGGCTGAGCTGGCGCTGATTTCGCTTGGCGTAGCGATATCGATTGCCTTTCCATTGGGGATGTTGGCAGCCCTGAAGCGAGGCAGCCTGTGGGATCACCTGACCATGATGATGGCCTTGTCCGGAGTTTCGATACCCAATTTCTGGCTGGGTCCAATACTGATTATTGTTTTTTCTCTTGGCCTGGGATGGTTTCCCGTGAGTGGCAATGAATCGGTACTGGGCATCGTACTGCCTGCGGTAACATTGGGAACGGCCCTGGCTGCGGTTCTGTCCAGAATGGTGCGTTCTACTTTGGTGGATGTATTGTCAGAGGATTATATTCTGACGGCCAGGGCCAAGGGTCTGGCACCTTTTTTCATCGTTTATCGTCACGGATTGCGAAATGCCCTGCTGCCTGTCGTGACGGTTCTTGGGCTCCAGTTCGGCACACTTTTGGCCGGGGCTGTGATCACGGAGATCGTCTTTTCCTGGCCAGGTGTCGGACAGCTGACCATCGAGGCGATTCAGAAACGGGATTATCCCGTTCTGCAGGGCTGTGTATTGCTGATCAGTCTGAGCTATGTTCTGGTCAATACGATGACGGATCTTGTCTATCAGTTTCTTGATCCGAGAATTCGCCTGGGCTGACCATGATTCGGTTGATTTTGCCTGTAAGTGTTCTTGGATTGTGGCTGAGCATGGCATTGTTCGGCCCCTGGCTGAACCTGTCTCCAAACCAGATTCATGTCGAGGCTATCCTGCAAGGTCCCTCGTCGCAGGGCTGGCTAGGATTCGATGATCTGGGACGCTCGCTGTTCGATCGCCTGGTAGCCGGAGCCCGCATCTCCTGTCAGGTGTCACTGATTGTTGTGGCAATTTCATTCCTGATTGGGACCATCCTGGGTACCGTTAGTGCCTATCTGGGCCGAACGGTGGATCATGTCATGGTTCGCATCATGGATGTATTTTTATCCTTTCCGGGAATCCTGCTGGCGATTGCGATTGCAGGCATACTGGGACCAGGAATAGAAAATCTGGTATTGGCCCTGAGCCTGGTGGGTTGGGTGGGATTTGCCCGTTTGTCCCGGGCGCAGGTGCTATCCATTCGTCACCGGGAGCATGTTTTGGCAGCACGGGCTCTGGGTCGTCATACCCTTCCGATTCTGGCTCATCATATTTTACCACTGATTCTGACCCCATTGATTGTTGAAGCCACGTTTGCTGTGGCAGGTATCATCATTGGTGAGGCAGGATTGTCTTTCCTGGGATTGGGTGTGCAACCTCCACAGGCTTCATGGGGCAGCATGATTCGTGATGGCACTCGTTACATGCTGGTGGCACCTCATATGGTGATTGTTCCAGGGTTCGCCCTGTTTGTGGTAGTGCTGTCCATCAATCAGATGGGGGATTGGCTGCGAGATCATATTGATGTCAGACGATGACACTGCCTGTTTATCTACAAAACGTATGACCATCTGGCATGAAAGTTGTGCCGAATGTCGGCCAGGGTTTGTGCCTGTATGGACTTCTGCTTACATTCCTTGAGTTTTAATCCAAACGGGAAGACAAATGAAAAAAAGACAGATTCACAAAGGGGCAGCATGGGCACTGGTAGTATGTCTGGCAGGATTTTCCGGAATTTCACCTGCCTCGGCAACAACCTTCAATGTTGTATTTGATGCCACAGATGATGCATTGGCCATGGGAGATCCCGGCGTGTTTGTTTTCCCGGAAAAGCCGGGAGATTCACTCTGTGCAAAGGAACTCCTCTCTGATGAGACCTTTCCCGCAGAAAAACTGGGCAAGCGTTATCTGGACGTGATGAAGCAGTGCGGACAGACTAGGCTGGTTGCAGAAAAAGGCGATCGTATTGCCGTATGGGTCTATTTCTCGGATACACACCGGACTCCGATGGTTGCCTTTGACGGGAATACCCGCAATCAGCGTCACGGTCGAGGGATTAAGAAGATCTACAAGCGGGCTGGCAAGTCAGTCTTCGTAGACAAGAACCGTCCAGCGGCCTACCGTATTCGTGAGGATTTTGTCCTGACCAAGAGCAGAAAGAAACTGCCCATTCTCTTGACCTATGCCGAAAAGGCTGACAAGGATCTGTCGTCGGCCGAATTTTTGCTGACCATCGCACCGATAGAGCACTGGTTTCTGTCTATCGACCTGCCTTTGAATGATGCCAGGATGTTGCGCTATGATAAAGCCTCGAATTCGCTGGTAGAAAAGGATGTAGAGTCCAGTTTTTATCTTGGCATCAATTACCTGCTGGGTGATGTCCATGATGAAAATACACCGCGCAATCATCGCTGGATGGCCAAGTTCCTTGTCAAGGCATCCGATCGCCCGCTCGATTCTATTGGTCTGGCCCTGGGGTATCGCATGAGCGAGTTAAACCGATCCCAGCACTTTGGCTTTGGAGATCATACATTCGGTAATGTTTCTGTATTCCTGGGATCTTTCTGGGACAAGTCGGATGACTTTGATGGTATAGTTGTGCGTGAACGGGATGCCTATACACAAAGTTGGCGTGTCGGCATCGGCTTCAACCTGGACAAGGTCGCCAGCTGGATCAAATAATTCTAGACAGGACAGAGAAAAAAAGGCGGATTAATCCCGCCTTTTTTCTCTGTCCAAACTGGGTCAGTAGGGAATGATTTGTCCATCGAAGGCCACAAAGCTACCCGGATCATAGTCTCGACAATGACTGATGAC
>RFGN01000711.1 GCA_003696645.1 Gammaproteobacteria bacterium
AATGGGGATCTGCTGACCCATGTGACATTTTCTCCGATTGAAAAATCAGCCAACAGGATCATTGAGGTCATTTATACGCTGCGAATCACAATCGCATAATGCTCTCTAAATAGATTAGGAAGAAGCAACAGAGGTAGTTTCTAATGGCATCAAACGATTACGTCATCAATGATAGCAAAGGTAATATCGTAACCACCATTCCTCCCGGTGGTTCAACCGGAAGCACTCTACCTCTTGTATTTGTGGGGCGTGGAACCACGAATTATGGGGAAATTATTTGGGAAGCTTTCTACAAGCTGCTGGAAAATTTCACAAACGGGTCACAACCATCGTCTCCAGTAAAAGGTATGCTGTGGTATAACGATGCCACGGATACGATGTTTTACTATGATGGAAACAGCTTTGTTCCCCTATCGTCGCTGAGTTCGAGTTCTGCTGGTCTATTCCCGATGGACTCTGCTGCGACGAACTTGGATTTGACAGCTGCAACCACGACTGCCGTGTTTACCAATTCAAGTTCTGCTACCTATTACCCCACGGGGGTTATGTTCATCCCTAATGGAACACCAACAGCCACTACTGCTGCAAATTTGAACTTGAAGGTGGCCGTCAGTGAGGATGTCTTGGAAACAGTCTCAGTTGGTATCTCCAATGCAACCTCGCATGCATACTTCGCCATCCAAGGCACAACCAAGTCCGTTGCTACTGGGGAGGCTCTGTTTGTCGAAGTGACAACGCCTGCAACGGGTGGCTCATTGAATGTTGATGTTCTGGTATACGGGGCACGGAGGTAATCCTCGATGGCAGTCACGATGATCCCATATGGGCGACTGGCAGATGGTAACTATGGGATTCTGCTTGATGTCAATGGGAAGTCCATGTCTGCCGTCATCGAAGCGCTGGACACGCTTCCTCCGGATACTTCGGCGGATAATTTCGATGGCAGGGTGGTGCTGGACAAGAGCACCGGCAACCTTTACTACTTCTACGATGGCTCATGGCATTCCATCGGGGATCAGTATGTAAGAGTCGGAGATGTAAATGGCTCTCCACCTCTCACTCCGACTCCAAACGTCGGGGCGATGTTCCTTGATACGTCGTCATCGCAGCTTTTTGTGTGGGATGGCAGCACTTGGGTATCGACCACGGAGAATGTAGCAGCTGCTATCTACGGGACAACCTATTATGGAGATGGCGTTACGACCTCGTTTATCCTCAAATCTGGTAGCGCGGATCCAAACCTAGTAGAGGTATTCCTCGATGG
>RFGN01000712.1 GCA_003696645.1 Gammaproteobacteria bacterium
CCGGGAGAGAGGTCACGATGATCAGAAAAATTCCTGTCCACGTTTACCCCAGAAACTGTGGAAATAGATACAGTGCCGCTGCCAGAATTCAGCACATAGAAGAAATATGTTCTTGCAGAAGAATAACGAACACCAGACGGGCGAGAGATGTAGAGTGTCGTGTTGGAGCTTCCCGTGTATTCATAGAGCTGTGGCTCCATGACGTATGCTGGATATGCGGTAGTATGCGAGCTGGTGGACCACTTGACGTGCTGGGATGCTTTCAGATAGAAGGCTTTTCCGTCTGATCCATTTTTCAGAGCATTGTAGGAGTTGCTGGAAACCCCAAGAGTCGATACCGTGGGACTGATCTTGTGCCACGTTGTCCCATCATACAGGTAAGGAGCCTTGTCTGTTGAATCGAAGACAAGAGCGCCCGCGCGCTCTGGGGTCAATGCGGTTCTTTCTGCGGTTGTCATGCTCCCCAAGAAGAACATGCCCCCGAGATCCAACTCATCCTTGATCTTGATCGTCATCTGGCAATCACTTCCTCAAATTCCGTTCCTACCTGATACTTAGATGAGGAAACCCGATTTGGAGATTTGGGTTATGCCAACTCTTCGACAAGGATATAGGACATTCCGCCATTCATTATTGTCTTGGTGGAAGACGAGGTGTTGACGAGCGAAACAGTGGTTGGCGTGACCGCGTTTACGAGCGCATATGCCGGGATGTAAGTATCGCGCCTCGTAGTCATATGAGTAAGCGAGGTAATTCCGGCATAGCCTGTGTTGCCTATCATTTGCCCCGTGTTATCGTTCCGCCATCTGTAGTCAATATCCTGCTCGGATGGAGAAGAAATCCCACTGATAAGCTGAGCAGCCAACTTGTATCTTCCTGGTTGTAAAGTGATGCTATGGCTAGTGTTAAGTGAGATCTTATGTCCACTATAAAATTCCGGGGTGACGACGCTATGGAGTGGAAAGATGCTGTTGGAAGAAGCAGAACCAATCGAAGTCACCGGAGCAAACAGGATAGATCTACCCCCGTTATCATTCAGCACGAATACGTGCAGCGACGAGGAGTATGGTCCATGGAATCCAACGGCCATTTCTCCAGGCTTGATAGTGTTGACAGGGATCTGAACTCTCGGGAACATCTGGGGAGAAATGGTAACATCTGCTGAACCGTTGTTCAGAATGTAGAAAATGGTCGTTCTTGCATTATAGTAATACAGGTCTGGGTAAATCGTGAACGTGGCAGGGGTGCTGTTCTGGAAGTTGTAGATTGTGGTTTTACCAAGATCTTCCGGGTAATAAGTGGACAAAGTATAACTGCTAAACAAATCAACCTGAATGGGTCCATTAGCGACGTATGGACCGTTGTCACTTCCAGCAGTAATCGGGTTCCCAGCATCAGAAGATACATTGGGAGTTCCTGATGGTGTGCCGAATTGCCGCCATTGGGTGCCATCGTGGATCATGACTGTTTTCAAATCAGTATCGTATATCAGAGCACCAGCTTTCACCGAAGGTATTGTCTGGCGAACGGATGTTGAAACCGCGCCAAGATAGTGCAATCCTTCTACGGTCAGGTTATTCTTGATGTTTATCATGTTGTTCACCCTCTACCTTATCCTGTGAACCTCGATCACCGAAGCCAGCTGATCTAGCTGTGTTGTATCAATGCTAAAATTTGAAAGACTGATCAATGCAGCGCTTCCTACCGCTCCCGAAATCTTTACATACGCAATCGCTGGTAACTGGTGATATAGGAACCTCTGGTAAACAGGATTCGCATCATCGCCGGTGTATCCTTCAACCCCGACCAGTCTTGTCCCATTTCCGTCAGTCACTTGCCATTGAAACCGAAGCACATCTGAGTTAGATATAGGAGCAAGCCACTTGAGAGATGCTATAAGTTTGTAAACTCCTGGATAAAGCCGGATTGTTTCATCTGTCAGCAAACGCACATTGTCAGAACTGACTCCTTCGATACTGGTATGATAGTAAAACGTGGTTGAGGGATTATGAAGAGTATTCAACGCAATCACACCCATTGGCGGCACCGTGGGGGCCTTTGAATAATGCACTCCGAGTCTTGACACCAGCCCTTCAACATCTGGGGTATCATGTATCAAATAGCCCCGTGCCTGCAATCCATTATAGTTGCTATCATACCAGATGAACTCCATAGTCCTCGGGGGCATACTGGGGTTACCACCATATGTCATCACAAGAGAACTACCTCCAGTGATTGTGAGATACTCGGATGGGCTTCGGTTGAACACGAAGGATATATCAGACAACGATAATAGACCACCGGAAACTCTACTCGACCCCTCTACGGTTACTGTTCCAGTGTTTCCAGTGGTGGGATGGTGATAGATATACGGCTCCCCAGGATTTCCTCCATTGGTGATAGAAACTGAAGATTTGAAGTATCGGTAAACGGGAGCATTAATCAGATAGGGAAGAGAATCGGAACCAGATCTCAGTGAATTGAACGTATCCGACGACACGATGGGTAATGCTGTTCCGCTTGCAGTCAGATCAAACCATCCGGTGCCATCATACGCGAAGACGGCTTTCTGGTTCATATCATACACGATGGCACCTTCTCTGGATGGGGTCAACGCTGTTCTGTTTGCGGTTGTTATCTGCCCCAACCTGTGTAATCCGGCTATTTCAACGTGATCTTTGAACTTGTAGCTCATTTTTGCTTCCCGTTATTATGTTGTCAGCTGCTCAACTAGAAGATAGTCGTAAAGTCCATCGGTAGATGATGGCATGTATGTCGAAAGAATGCTCGACATTTCCACCGTGCAGTCTGTGTCTAGAGCACCCGAAAGATCCACGACATAAATCAATGGGTAATACTCCTGATAACTGCCAATAGCATACCCACCAATTTCCGCTTTACCCCGATAACTGCCGGTTGTATAAAATTCATAGCGCAATTCAGAGTTACCACCACCAGTGCTGAAATTGAGAAAGACAGAAAGACTTACTTCTACTCGATAAACGAAACCCTTTTTTAGAGTAATCTGGTTATTTGATTCATCCACAATAATGTTGTTGCCAATTATTGTCTTTGAACGGATATGCTGTCCAAAGGGAATCGTGGCGGAAGGTATAGCAGGTATTGGTTTTGTGATAGGTATTGGGTCAAATTCCAAATGAACAGCAGATGCGGTTGCAATATAGCCCCCTTCATGAAACTTGGAAACATGCAATGTTCTTCCGCCATGTAAGAACGTTAACATGTAAAGGGAGTTGGGCTGACAGAACGTCGGTCCATAAATTCCATTCACGATACCGGATCCGGCCTGCAACGTAACACCCCCGGTGCTGCTCGTCACCAAGAATATGTAATCTGTATAGTTGTTCCAATCCCTGCGCGTTCCCTTGTTGATGGTAAGAGAACCATTTGCCGTCCCCCTGTATTCCAGAATCGGGGGTTCTCCGGTAGGATCGTTTGGCGTAAAGCTGTAGCTCCCCGAAGTCCATGTGTAAATCGGGGAGCCCTGTTGGAAGTATGCACGCCCATCGCTCCCGGTGGTCAAGGCATTGTAAGAATCTCTGGACACCCCGAAACTCGGATGAACGGTGTTCATGGTAACCCAGCTGTTACCATTCCAGTAGAACAGTTTGGACATATCGCTGTCGAAAACCAGCGAACCCTCCTGAATACCTGTCAATGCGTTACGCTCGACAGTTGTCTTCTTCCCCAAATAAAACAACCCCTCGGTCGTCAGGTCGCTCTTGACTTTCATGGCGGTTGGACCCCTCCTTTAGTGATATTTAGAGGTATCCAACAAGAAACCGAGGCCTACTCAGGGGAGTTCTTCGATCAGGATGTAGCTACCACCAATGACTTCGCTGCTCGAACCAATGGATGCGCTGTTGGTTCCTACGTTGTATAGCCCAACACTCTCGGACGTGGATACTTTGAGATAGGCGATGGCCGGAATGGATCTCCCATAGGTAGTCCCGGTATAGCCCTCAGAGATGCCCATGCTGCCAATGTAGGTTGCCGTGTCGTAATGATACCACTGGAACCTCATCGTGGTCTGTGACGCGGGAACAGAGGCGTTCGGAATGCCGCGAAAAGCCGTCAAGCGATACATTCCTGGTCTGGTGAAGTTGAAAGTGTAGGCACCGACGATCTGAGGATTGTTCAAGTCAGTATAGTAGGGGCTTGTGGCATAGGTAGATGTCACATTCACCGGACTCCCTGCAGCAACTACCTGAGAAGTCGTCAAATACCGTATCACCTTTGACCTGACAGGGTTGGCGCGGAGCTTGAAGGCATATGCTTTCACCCCAGAAGACTCCAAGAACACGATTGCCAATTCCCCGTCATTGATCGAGGTGAATGAAGCAGCAATCCCGCCTGTCAATGAAGGATCAGCAGAAAGAACCACAGAACCGCCGCTGCCGGGCTCAACAGCTACAAAGAAGTAGTTGCCATGCATGGTGCTATCACGGGCATCGCTGGTGATAACCAAGGTTCCCTGCGTTGATCCACTGTAATAATATACGTGAGGGGAAGTGGGAACTCCCATGAACGATGTCGTGGCGTTACCAGTCAGGAGAGAATACTGATTGGCCAGCGTCATATACAACAGGGGATCCAAGGTGAGCGAGTTATAGGCATCAGCCGAAACCAGCAAGGGCTGGTTCATTGATAGATCAACCCAATTGGTTCCGTCATACAGGAACACCGATGTGAGATCCGTATCGAAGACCATTGCACCAGCCCTACTCGGTGTTGTCCCGGTTCGCTGAGCCGTGGTCATGTTCCCCAAATAGAACACCCTCTGTGTGTCGAAGTCCCCTTTTACGATAACTGCCATACTTTACCCTCTCGGCCCAACCTTTTTGCCTGCTCCACGGGAGATCATTTTCCAAGGAGCGTTCTCCTTGGTAATCGTGATGCCGCCCTTCACCCGAACATCAATCTTGCCCTCGTTCTCCCATTGTTGTTTCAACTCGTCGAACCTCTTTTGCCTTTTCTCGTTCGTGAACCGGCCAATGCGATAGTAATCGAACCCATCAAGAATAGCCGCTTTCTGCGGTGCGTATCCGCCAGTCACGGTAAAATAAGCGATCTGCCCGACAACCTCCGTGAATAGAACCGGGACTGCTTCCGGGGGTGCCAACTTGGCATGAACCAGATACGCGCTCAACTCCCCACGAGCCGAAAACCCGTGCGTGCGAATTGGCTTGCCCTGTTTTACCCGTTTCCGAACCGGCCCGGTATGGGCAAAGTAATCGTGAATGGTCCTGAGGTCCACGTTCTCCTCGTTCGACATCGTTGGATGCGGCTCATCGGCCCCCGTATAGATCTTCAGACGCTTGTTCTGGACAATATCCTGAACCATCTCCTTGTGGGTCTTGTATGGATCGTCTGGGGTATACTCTACCTTGACATCCTTCATCACGATGTTCTTGAGCCGGTTGTTCGACTGAACCAACGCAATGTATCCTTCCACGGAACGCTGATCAAACCGAGGGGCTTCCTCGTATGCTTCTGCGACAACAGCCAAGTATAAGAGCAAATCTTCGCCATGGACTTCAATGGCTTCAATGATGAATTCAGACATAGCAGGATCCTCCGTGGTCACTTAGTATTTATCCAAGTGACAAGGAAACGGCCCATGCACGACCTTACATCTGCTCAATGATGAAATAGGAGTGTGGAGTCGTCAGGCTTGGGATATTCTGTGAGGCAAGGTTGCGGAGAACAACACGAATGATACCCGCTGACTCGATGAAACCAAACGCAGGATGCACCGTATTTGGGTATCCAGCAGTAGAAGCAGTGGATCCATATCCAGAAACCCCAATTGGGCTTCCCCCGAGGGTCTCCCATTGATATGACAAAAACTGAGTCGAGTTCACATCAGGCACCAGATAAGCAAAGAACTTGTATGCACCAGCAGGAAGAACCCATGCGTGCGTCGCGCTATCCCATAGAGGGAGATTGGCCACAGTTATACCTCGAACACTCTCAGCAGTTGCTCCTAACTCGATATCGAATGCTTCACCGATGTTGGTGGCTGGTAACGAATTCACCCTAAAGTGTAGATACAGCTTGGCAGAGGTATTGGCACCGAGCCGGTAGGAGGTGGTCTGTGCAATTCCTGGGCGGTTGAATACTATCATGGCTTCATCTGGGGCACACGAAATATCGGCCCCAGCATGTGTAACCGCACTCGTTTCCAAGACAACATCCCGGTTTCCAGCCACGGTGACATAATCATGGTATCCTCGTGACGTTGAATCTTCGACAGTTACAGGACCGCGTGCAGCAATTGGAAGCTGCGTGACGAAATTCTGTGAATGCTCGTAGAAACTTGGATTCCTGTAATGGGTCGTCTTGTCGGTGATGCTGACATTGCCTGAAAGATTCGGGAAGAACTCAGACTGAACATCGAGATATGCACCGGAGTCGCCACCGACTGTAATACTATTGCCTGATGCTGAGGAGACGATGTTTGCAACGCTGAGGTCCAGCCAATTGCTACCATCATACACGACCATGTTTGAGAGATTGGTATCATAAACGGTAGCTCCAGCTGGAACCATCCCGAGCGCATTCCTTTCGGCTGTGGTCATCCTCCCCAAGTAATGCAATCCATCAACCCGTAACTCGCTGCGCACCCGTCTCATGTCTCATCCTCAACTCAACTGATCCACCATCAGGACCGAGAAGGCGGTTTTTTCCAACGTGACATTGGTTGACATCTTGTTAACCAGCGTCAACGCCATGTAATCCTGAGCCCGGATGGTTGTCACGGCTGGGACCGCGATAGTCCTGGTTTTGTAATCCCCGGTTTCTCCCGATGCAATACCAGTCATGCCATAAACGTTCGCGCCGGTAAATGCGTCCGCCCATTGAAACTCGACGTAATCAGAGATGGTATCGTAACCAATATATGCAGTCAACCGATAGGTTCCGGGTTTCAACCCAACAATGCCTCCCATGAAATCTATATTGGAGCCCCTCGTTACCTTGGTCCCGTTGAAGTAAGCATCCAGCGTTAGCAGGGAGTTTGGAGCCCAAATCATGGATCCACCAACAGAAGGCATAACATGAAGATAGCTCTGACTGGTGTAATCCGTGGTAGAAATCTTGAAGCCACGAGCAGAATGACCGGCGTCCCCATAACGGATTAATAGAACTTCGTTGGGCGCACATTCAGTTTTCCCGTAATATCCCATGTCCAAGCTGGAGTCTGCCCGGACTGTTACCGGGGCAGATCCTGTGTTGAAGAGAAAGAGATACTCGGTTCGATCTGACCGACTAATTCGCGGATTCAAAGCTATCTGTAGCGTTCCAGGAAAGGATCCTGTATAGTGATATACTCGGGGGTTGCTCGCGCGCAAGGCTGGACTAACCAGCATACTGCCGCTAGTCCAGTTGAAATAGCGGGACGAGTTGCTGAAATACGGGAAACCGTCTGTGCCAGTAGAAAGGGCATTGTCTGGATCTGCTGAGACGCCAGCACTGGATTTGCCAACGACATTCCAAACGGTGCCGTTGTAAACCATCAGGCGGTTCAGATCGGTGTCATAAACAATGGCCCCTTCCTTGGCAGGGGCAACACTATTCCGTTGAGCAGTGGTCATCTGCCCAAGATAATAGAAATCCTCGATGCCAAGATCAGTATATACGCGGCTCGCCATGCTAATCTCCCTGCGATCTCTTCCAAGATACTTAGGGAGATTTGTAGGATACGGGAGCTACGAAATCAGATAAGGGTGAGGACTAACGGGACATCCTTGGGAGACGCAGCTAGCAACTCCCGCAAGGGTTGATTGTTTATCTTGGCAGAAATTGCCGCAAACTCTCCCGTGGCCATATCAATCACATCTCGGTATGAGAGAGACAATCGAGTCCACCCGAAATCTTTGCGAACTGCCTCGTATCCATCATCAGTGAATGATAGGAATAGACATTTCATGTCAACATCACCAATCTCTTTGTCTGGATCAGTAATTTTGTGTTCGCCATCATCCCCAATAGACCGCATACGAGGGAAAAAAGTCATACTATAATAGACGTTCCCCCTAAACCCATGCACTGTAAAGCAGCTTCCATAGAGCCGCGTTCCAGTCGATAAAATGAAACCATCATCTCTTGCGACAAAAACACCGGGCCAATACTTGGAAATCAGCTCATTTAGGGATTTCACTTTATGCATGGCAAGGGTCTCATATTCCTTGCGCACAATTGTGAGCCCTTCCCGCTTCCCCTCGTATTTCGGCCGCATGTATTTATCATAAAGGCTCTTGAGTAGCTGCA
>RFGN01000713.1 GCA_003696645.1 Gammaproteobacteria bacterium
AACCAGTTCAACATACTTCTGATGTTTGTTCTCAGCCATTCCGCAAGTATATTGAGAGACGGTTAGAAAACAAGCCAACTTTCGCTTGACATTGGTTAGAACTACTGCTAACTTCTCTCAACAAGTTAGAGGGCATACTAACATTAGAGGGACCAAATGAACCATCCAGAGAATGAACCTCAAATCGAAGTGGCCGAGGTGAGAATCGAACAGATCGAATGGCCGGCAGAGTTTGGAAACGATATCTCGCCGATGGTGTTGAAGTGGCTTATATCGCCTCATTTGACGGAACCAGCTGCTGCCTTGTGTCGCCAGGGGAGGATACATGTGATGCGTAAGCCAAGAGCGCGACAGGATAGATACTTGGTCTTTGGTGGCCTTCAAGCTTATCTCCACATGCTCCAGAGCGAATGGCATGAGAAAACGATGGTACTTATCAGGCCAGAGATATCCATTCAAGAGGCTGAGAAAGCCTTTATGGAGGAACTTCAGTTAATGCTTTATGGCTTACGTTCATGTCCTGTCGCAGCTGCCTCCAAGGCAGCAATACTGATGCGCTTGGCTAAAGGTCCGAATTTTATCATCAAAGCTCCCAATCGGATGATTAAGCGGGGGAATCAAGCACTGCTAAAGGAGGTTTGCGGCTATGACCGCCGGTCATACATGCGGACGCGAAAGGACGGAGTGCCGGAGTCGCTGATTCAATGGGTCGATTCCGTGCTCGGCTCGGCTGCGAAAAAAGATGATGAGTTGGAGTGCCATGGATCGTGACATCACCGGTCTGCTGGATTTCTATCGAGCTCCATCTCCGCAGCCGCACCCTGCACGAGACGCATTGGAGATTCCTGATTCACAAGCTTCTCTTTTCGATTGTCTTGCAGGCCTGATTGACCTTCCGGGTGATGGCCGACTGTTCCATCACTCCCGTTTTGTGGTTGAACTTCTCATCGATAGTTGGATGAAGTACAGCCCGGGTGCTCGGGACAGTGTCATCATAGAGCAAATCGGAGTGCTCTATGCAGCCGCAAAACAGATGTCGCATAATCAGACGTTGCAGGGAGTCAAGCGATCCAATCCTGTCTATGCGTTTCTGATGACGTTTTGTGCATCTGGCAGGATCGAGCCACGGCATCGGAGACTTATTCCCTACTTGCTCCGCCGCATCCG
>RFGN01000714.1 GCA_003696645.1 Gammaproteobacteria bacterium
CGTCGTTGATCCATCTCCTGACCCGTATGTTACTCCGATTATTGAGAATAAATCCGCATATGTCGTGCGGCTCACGGCTGATCCATCACACAGCAGCCAGCCTGCCGGCGCACTCGCCCCCCCATACGGAATAAATGATCCCACTGGAATATCAACCGCTATAGGCGTAGCCACCACTACACCCCCACTAATCCGTAAAAAATCCCCATCAGATGCCCCACTCGCATCCAGCGCATCAAACGGCAGCAATCCCCCCCCCGCCGCGTCTGTGTGATCGTGTGCAGCATTGTGAAAGCTCGCAATATTCGGCGATGTCATTTCCTTGTCACCAGACACCAATCCCTCAATCGCATCGTCCAGCTCCTGGAGCGGTGCATTTAGCGCATCCGGCGTGGCTGGTGTATTCGCCAAAATCGGTGTGTAATTAGTTGCCATTTGTTCCTCTATCGATAATGATCATAGAAATAAAATCTCACTGTCGCTGCATCCGACGTATTTTTGAATCTAATATTAAACGTCGTTTTTCCAGGTTCCATCCGCACCAAATCCGGGTGCAGATAATCAATATCTCCCCACGCATTGACAGCATTCACTGTCACCATTTGCGCCTCCCCATCGATGGATAGATATTGGCTCTCGCCTATCACCCCCGTATACGCCACGCGATCCACCACCAACCCATCGACCACGCGCTCAATGATGACATTCTCACAACTGTTCCCCACCCCCGGCTCAATCAAAATTTTGGGGATCGCCGGCGCATTCCCCACATACGGCACAGTCACCGTTGTCAGCGGCGCACTGGCTGCCACATTGTAGCTCCCCCCGCCGATTGTCCATGTCGCCGGATCATCAATCACCAGACCTGCCTCACCGATGGTGTGCCCGGCATAGTTGTTCACCTTCCACACAGGATCAGGCACCTGAAATATGATCTGCACATCCTGCCAGTAATCGGTGTGCGAGTCTTTTCGCTCACTCATGTTGAGCATGTTCACCCGCGCCAGGCAGAATCGCGCCGGGTCGAGTGGATCAGTCGGCTGATACACCAGCCGCGCCAGTCCCTGCCGCCGCAATCCACGCACCACATCCCGCAGATCATCCATTTCCTCACGTGTATCCGCAATCAGCGTAAACCCCACCGTCACTTTGCCCGTCTGCGTTGGCGCGTCCCCGTCTCCGTCGCTGTTCCACGCCCCATCCAGTCCGGGCATCCTCACCGTCGCCGGCACCACATCCCCGAAGTTCGTCATAAACTCCTTGAGCGTCTTAGGGAACGTATACGTCCCAAATGAAACAATTCCACCCGACATTATCTGCTCCGCAATCTGCTCATGATCTGCTCCGCAAATGTGTCCGCATTCCGCTGGAGATTCGGTTCATCCCGCAGCACCTCCACCGGCACACTAATCGAAATATTGTAGGTATTGCCAGCAGCCACGGCTCTATCAACACCCTGGGGCTGTGGCATATGCTGTCCCATCACAATCCCTGCAATCCGCGCCAAATTTTCGGCAAAATCGGGATAAAAATGCCCATTATCCCCCGCAATAAATGCCTCACGCCCCATCTGTGCCTGCCCCACGTAATACAAGTTCCCACGTCTGCCGGGTCCACCAGAGTCCCGCACACCAGGTGCAAAGAGATTCCCTGGGTTGATTGCCGCATTCCCACTATCCCTAATTCTGATCTGCGTCTCCCATCCCAAAATATCCCCGATCATCTGCTGCACCTCATGCAATGGCGACAAAATCGGATTGATGATATTTTCCTGAACCCACGCTGCCACCGACCCCAGACCAGCCGCCAATCCGTCTAAAATCGATTTCCCCAATCGTCCTAACGCATCCCACAACTGACCACTGCCGACGTACTGTGCCACACCCTCAGCCATCGGCACAATCAGGTTGTTCAATAGCCACTCTGCCAGGTCACCAATCGCGGCGATCCCTGCGCCAATCGCATCAAAAATCGCGCTCCCCAACGCCATCAGATCATCCCATAGCTGCCCGCTGGTGACATAATCCCGCACCGACAGCGCAATCGGCAATATCACATTGGCATATACCCACATTTGAATATCGGCTAACGATTTCAACCCTGCGCCAATCGCATCAAAAATCGCGCTCCCCAACGCCATCAGATCATCCCACAACTGACCACTCGTGACATAATCCCGCACCGACAGCGCAATCGGCAATATCACATTGGCATATACCCACATTTGAATATCGGCTAACGATTTCAACCCCGCGCCAATCGCATCAAAAATCGCACTCCCCAACGCTACCAGGTTGTCCCACAATTGCCCGCTGCTGATATAATTCGCCACCCCCTCAGCCAGCGGCACAATCACATTGTCATATACCCATGTGGCGATAGCTCCAATCCCCGCGCCAATCCCCCGCAGGATCGACGCGCCCAGCTCCGGCCAATCTACATTCCGTATTGCATCCCAGATGCCACTCAGCAGATTACCAATGCCCGTCCCCAGGTAATCAAACGCGCCAGATAACCCATCCGCCTGGAAGACCTCAACCAGCCCGCCAAACCACTCAACCAGATCACCCAGCGCATTACCCACCGCCTCAATGATAGGGAGCAACGTATCCCGTATGCCCATGAAATTGCTCTCCCACGCGGAATACAACGCCACACCCAGCGCAATCGCCGCCGCGATCACCGCCCCCACCGGGCTGAATGCCGCCATCACCACCGTGCCAAACAATCGCACAATGCCAATTACCCCACTGATCGATGATCCAAACAGGCTAATAATCCGCCCAATCACAAACAGCGATGGACCCAGCATAGCCAGCGCACCTACGACCATCCCGATCGCGCTCGCCAGCTCAGGATTCGCCACCAGCCATTCATTCACTTTGTTGATGGTTTCCGTCAGCCACACAACCAGTGGTTCAAGATAGTTTTCGACCAATGGGGCAAGCACATTCAGACTCAGCGTTTCAAGGCTGCTCTTAAGTTGATTGCTCTTACCCCTAAACGAATCCATCCGTGCCGCCGCCAAATCTTGCGCTGTCGCCGCCTCACCCATCGCGGCTGCCATGTCATCAAACCCATCAGCAGCCAGTAGAATGTTAAGCCCCATTTGCCCATACGACCCAGCAAGCGTTTGTATCGCGTTGTTGCGTTCCTCATCAGTCATATCCGCCATTGCAACCGCAAGGTCTTCAATGACCGTATTCAGATCGCGGAAGTTGCCATTGGAGTCATACAGGCTAACCCCCAGGTCTTCCCACATCCGCTGCACTTCAGGCACATCCCGCGATAGGTTGGTCAGCATGGATTTCAACTGCGTGCCTGCCTCCGCCCCTTTGATGCCGTTTTCCGCGAATAACGCTAATATCGCGGCTGTGTCTTCAACCGATAGGTTAAAGCTGCTCGCAAGTGGACCCACATTTGCAAATGCGTCAATCAATTGGCTGATCGTTGCGGATGATGCACCGCTCGCCTGCGCCAGCGCGTCACTGACCTCAGTCGCCTTATCTGCCCCCAGCTGAAATTGCGCCAAAATATCCGTCACAGCATCCGCCGCATATCCCAGGTCAAGCGCACCCGCCGCCGCCAAATCCAGCACCGGTTGAAGTGCGAGAAACGTCTGCTCCAGGTCATACCCACTGGATAATAATTGCAGCATGGCATCCGCTGCCTGCGTCGCGCTGAATGCCGTGTCCTGCCCCATCTGGAGCGCAGTCGTCCGCACCCGCTCCATCTCATCTGCCGTCGCGCCCGTCCGCGCCTCAATTTCCGTCAGGATGTCGTCGAATTCAGCGTACACGGCAAGTCCCCGCGTGGCCAATAGCGTCACCGGGGATAGAGACAATGTCAGTTGTGCGCCAATCGACTGTAGCCGATCACCGATCCGTTGCATGGATCGGCTGATGCCATTCTCCAGGTTGCGTACCTGCGCGTTAATGTCGCGCTCGGTATCGCGCATATCGACCACAATAGAGCCGAATGCGCTCCCCAGGTTCACCGCGCTTTGACTGTTGAAGACCATTGACAGATCGTCCCAAACATCCTTATGCAGACGATCCCACCCATCTTCAGCATAGCGCATCCCCCCTTATCCTTACGGACATACGAAAAACTGTAAGGGCTGCTTGACACAGTATGGAATTGCGGCTACTATTTTAAAAATTAGAACAAAAAATCCCCAAGCGGGCGGCTTGGGGATAAAGTGTAAAATCACACTTTACAGGATAACCATATGATATTTCAATTTATCACAAAACACAAAAGATTGAAAGGAAACTGTAATGGCTAGAAATGGCTTAGATGGTTCAACAAAGTTTTTCACACTACTAACTATAGCATTTCTCATATTTGGGTATGTTTTCCTTGTGATGCCCAATGTAGAGAATGGCTTACTATCCATCATGATTTTAGCCACGCTTTCTATGACTGCATCAGTAATCGGCAAAGCGTAGTTGATCTGTGATGTAGCCGGCAGCAATCCTCACTTGCCCTTCCGCCTCACCACCGCATATTCTGCCGTGCCCAGCAGCCGATCCAGTCGGTAGAGCGGCTTACCCTTATCATCCCGCTCTGCCAGCTTGCCCTCAAGCCAGCCGCAAAACCAATCCACCGCCTCATCAAACCAGTAAGCCATCACTGGATGACGCACGCCAACGATGTTACTCGGAAGTTGCCCGAATCGCTCAGCCCGCTTCCCGATCGACCACACCCGTACCCTGTCCATCACGAAACGTCTCTGCCTGTTCCAGCGTGCCCTTTCCACCCACCAGCGCATAGAAAATCTTCAGTTTCCAATCCATTGTGAGTTGATTAATACTCACACCGTCCTCCGCACCATTTTCAATCAAAGGCGGGGCAATAATCACATCACACAGCAGCTCATTGAGCGCATTCGTAAATTCTGCAAAAGTTTTTGGGTTCTGCAAAACATTTTGCATTGTATCCCCATCGCCCATCATTGCCCGGATTGATGCCAACAACGGATTTTTCACCGACATCATCGCCAGGATGTCCTGCGTCTTCACCAGCACAGACAGATGATCCGTCAAAATAATTTCCATTTTTGCGTGTTCTCGCCACGCATCTAACGAATATCGATCCATATACCACCTCATGACAACGGCGCAAATGCCGTGTTGAAATCTGTCTCAATGTCTGTCAGGGTCTCGTGCTCCAGCTCATCCCAGATCGGGTAGAGGCTGTTATCCGACAGGCGCAGACGTGCCGCCTTTGCTGTCACATTCGGTACAACAAATTTATTTTCCGCGTCCATCTGGAGACCTATCAGGCTATCCAGCTTGGCATACGGAATCATCAAATGCAAATCACCACCATCATCCGCCCGTATCTGGCAAATCAACCCAAAATACGGCAGATTCACGCCGCCAACATGTCGCGTTTTACGTGTTGCGCCGCTGTCCAACGATTCCGGCGTGATACCTGTCATCACCTGCGCACTCAGAGAATCTTTCCCCACAAAATCTAATGTTACTTCAATGCTAACTAAAACACTGAGCAGATGCTCACGCGCCCCATACGTATTTTTTTCATCCGTCTCATGCACCGGACTAATCGCAATCCCCTGCAAATTGGGAATTGCCACCGATGTCCCCCACGTTTCCGTAGATGGATTCCATTTTGCAACTCGTGCTGCTGCTATGCCATACGGTTTGCGAAATTCCAAAACTGTCATCGTCTCATCTCCTGACTAACAAAATCTCATATGTGCTGCGCTCAACGCAACATCTCAGTCCATCATCAAATTGACCCAAAATATCACCCCGCCAAAATATGTCCGCCATCCACGCCCCATCAACTGCCACTGGATTGTATTCCAGCACCGTCCGCACACGTTCCCGCAGCGTCAGGATGATGTCATACCCGCTGTCCTGGTAGAAATACACATCGACGAAAAGCCGATCAGCCCCCAAGATTTTCTGTTGATCACCAAATGGTACGCGGTTAGACCATCCCAGATACACAGCCGGATGCACCGGTGCCGCGTCACTATCTGCCATGTGTCGCCGCTGTAATCCATTCCTGCCGACGCTGTAACGGTCATGGATTCCGCCCGTTGCTATTGCGTTGATCGTCGTGTCATCGCTCAGGACTGCTTTGATTGCCGCATAGACGTTCACTCCACCAGCTCCTTCACACTGCTCCAGATCGGTGCGTAGTAGTACCGCATCGTTGGCATCACAATGGCGTATCTACCACCATGCCGCAGTTCCAGAAATTTTCCATAGTGCATATATTGCCGCGCAATTAACGCCACCTGGTAGGGCGATAGCCGGATCACAAACGCCGCCAGTGTCTGACGTGCGTTAGCGGTTCGATCCACCCACGCCGCATTCATCTTCATATCCCGCTCGATCTGCGGTGCCCAATAATTCAGGAGTTGCTCAACCCCATCCATCAGATTGACCATATACCCGCCCATGTTCCACGCCTGGGAAGGTCTGCGCGTCCATCGGAATTTAGTCATCAGTATCCGCTCCATCGCCGGCACATCGCCTGGATACCACCCGGCAGGATAATAATCTCATACACCTCGTACGATGTTTCTCCAATCGCAAAGCGATCATTCACCCGGATGTCTGTATCCGTCACCGTCGGATGCTGCCGGATGCCGTGCACAATGCACGCCCGTTCGCTCATCCGTCCGCCTGCTTCATTCTCCGCCTGGTTTATCCCCCGGCTGTCTACGGTGATACGCACCGTCTGCGCTGCCAGCGTTGCGCCATCCCGGTAAATCGTGATCGATGTGGGGTTCCGCTGGATAATCTGCCACTTAGTTTGAGCAATCGCTTGCCCATTAATCACATTAATCATCGGGATATTCCTTCGTCCTGGATGGGATTTTCTTGGGTACACCCATCCGCACCGCAACCCCGGCATTATCCGCAATCGCTCCCGCCAGCCGCTCATCCCACTGTTTCCGCAGCTTCTCCAGTGCCTTCACCTTATCGCTCAATGCCTCACGTTCCTCATTAAATTGGTAGGTTACTTGTTCGGCAGCCTGGGCAATCCGCACATCCAGCAAATTAACAATCACAGCATAACGGATAATCAGGCTGTTGCTGTACTGCTCCGCCGCATCATCCCAATACAGATCAAGCGTGGCATCATCGAACACCGTCTCATCAGCATTCACCGCGTTGCGGATATAGGTTCTGACCGCATCACTTGGAACGGGCATGTTCACCTTCCCATACTGCCTGCACTGCATTCACAAACGCCCCCCAGCGATACAACCGCTGGATTCTGTCCGCAGCTCGCTGTCCCATGTACGCCAGCACGCCCGGATTCTGGTCATACACATGCCGCATCAACTGCGCCAGGTGCGCCCCATCCGGCTCAGACCATTCACCTAAACCGTCATGCCTGGGGTGTCCATCCCATGCTGGCTGCATCGTGTATTTCAGCGGATACCCCCATTGCTGGATGTCATCCGCCCACCATTCGGTAGCAATCACGGGTCCACCGGTGGCGGCGAACTCACGCGGCGGCAGTCCGAAGCCTTCCCCCCTGGAGGGGAAGATCATCGCATCACACCGCAGATACAGATCATACAGCCCATCTTCATCCAGATCGGCGCGTAGGATGTCTACGCCTGGAATGTCGATGTCAAACGCCATACCACCATCCCTTGATTTAATCAGCAGCCGTGCGCGTGGATCATCTCCAAACGCACGCTTAAACGCCTTAATCGCCACGTCCCAGCCCTTGCGCTCACCACGATCCCCCCAGCACAGGAAGATAAATGGTTCACGCTCAGTTGGTTGCCGGACTTCCCGCGCATACCGCAGCTTGCCATTCACCATAAACCGCTTGATCGGGTAGTCCACCGTGCAATCATCGGGGATTGAGTAGGGCAGGTCAAATGTTCCACTCACCCCCAGGGGGATGCATTCAACTGGCACCGTCACGCCATTTTGCTTCATCACTTTCACCAGCCACCGCGCCGGCACAATCACCACATCACATTTGTTCAGCGCATCCACCCAGCCATCCGGCAGGACGGTACTCTCAAACATGGTGATCGCCACGCGGCGACCGTGTGCCGCCATTGCGCCGTATGACTCATACAGCGTCGGGTATCCCAGCAGCAGCCCGCCGGTGCTTACCTTGATGGGCTTCTGCAAAATATTTCGCATGTCATCCGTATGCGTGTCGAAGTCCAGCAGCGGCGACCCCAGCGGATTCACATACTCCCCCGCATCCGTCAATCCGTATATTAGCTCCAACGCCATTCGTCCATATCCATCATATGGATCATAGCTCGGTGCATAAACGCTGATCGCCATATCATTCCCCACAGCTAAAAATTCCCTCCCCAAAATTAAGGTTCAGGGAGGAATCGTGTAAATACGCAATTACGCCGCACCACTGCCTGCTGTCGGCAATGTGATTTCCTGAACAGCTGCCGATGGATTTGCATACACACCCAGATAGGTATCCCACACGGTCTTCTCCTCAATGAAACGCGACACGTCCGGATTCCCCATCGCCATATCTAGGCTCTGCTTGACCATGCTTTGGAAATCCGTTTCACGGTATCCCTTGCTGATCAGATACGCCTTACCAGATGTCACACCGGCATAGGTGGTGGACTTCTTCCCGCGTGATCCCGTCCACCCGTCATACACGATGACGTTCTGGATCAAGTTAATTGCTGACGATTGCAGATCAAATCCCTGCTGCGGAACACGATTCAGCGCACGCTCCATTGTGAACGCATCGGAGCTGCTAATCAAAAGATCATAGGGTCCACGACGTGGATTTGTGCTGTCTGTCCGGCTCGCTTCAATCGCCGCCTCAACCGCTCTCAAATATTTTTCAGCCATCGATGCACTCGCCTTAAATGTGGTCAGGGCTGTGCCGTCCGTCTGGTTGCCAGCCCCATAGGTAGCGGTCAAAATCGGTGACAGATGCAGGTGATTGAGCAGCGCGTTATACGCCACTCCAGCCTGACGTTCCACAATCCCCACGTTCCACAACTGATTGTAAATACGCAGGTCTTTCGAATATTGTAGACCAACCGCCCAATGACGGATCGGTATGCTGTAGTTGGATTGACCAACCGTCACGAACTTGACCTCGCCGCCCTCGTTAATTTCCTCAAATACAACCCCACCTGGCCCCAATCGATACACGGGAACGATCTGGGGTAAATTAGGGTCAACCACAATATTGTAAATACTCTCATACAACAGCGGTTCATTTTCGCGCCCGGCATCCACTTCATAACGCCGGCGTTCGTTCCACTGCGATGCGAAATCTCCAGTGCCGATGAATTCCGCAATCACCGCCCCCCTGCCAGGCTTCGTCACCTTACGCAGATCGAACCCGTCGGCAAATTCCCACAATGGCGTAGGCTCATGCCGACTCAGGATAATTTCTCTTGATACGAACTTAACCATGATCGGTTCTCCTCACTTAGCTTGCCAGGTTAGGCAGTACAATCCCGGTCACAACGTTATTTGTTGTGTCTTTATTTGATGTCGCTTTGAAAAATGCAATCTTCCCGGCTCCCGCAGATGTGGAATATGCAGTGTCATTAGGCGTATGCCCTGTCACATCTGCGACCGTAATATACACAATATCCCCCTTGGATACAGATAGCCCTGCCGGCACAGTAAATTGTCGCTCACACTGCGCTATATCCAACGCAATCTGATCTCCGCTCTCACCGGCAGCCGCCGTCACACCCAGCCACCCATCTACAAACGCCACCTGCTTGGCAGCGACCATATGCAGCAGGGAAACGGTCACAGATTGACCGTCGCTTTCAAAGTGTGAATCCGCACCCGTCGTCATCATGGCAGCCACAACCGCGCCAATCAAAAACAGAACAATGTTGATCATCCAACGTAAAACGCTCATTCTTCCCTCACTTCTCATTAGCGAAAGATTACGCTGCTACTTGGCAGCTTCCGGCTTGGGCTTTAACATGCTAAATTTCTCATTATCCTCTACGCCTCCACCAGGACGTTCCTGGGTTGGCCCCATAGCACGTTGCAGAGCATTCGCCAGCAGCGGTTTCACTGCGTCACTAGCAGCGACTTCCGCCACGATCCCCTTCACCGCGTCCGCGTCTTTCGGATTGCGTGCCTTCACCAGCTCCGCCACGATCCCGCGCACCGACTCCAGCTTGATCTGCTCCGCCACCTGTGCGCTGATTTCCTGCTCAACCACCGCTGCACGTAACTTATCCCGCTCGCTAACAATTTCCTGAACAACAGCAATCAAATCGCCGCCATCATTGTTCAATAGCTGCCGTAGCTCTGCTACAACCTGTTTCTCCGGTGCCGTGTCCAGCACCGCTTTACGGACAGCTTCCGGCAGGATTGCCGCATCAGCCGCCGTCATTTCACGGATCACTTCAATACGATCCATCGTCTCTCCCTCCATCATAAATTCAGATGTCAGCTGGGGAACCGCCGCCAACGAACGGACTCCGATCCGCTCCGGTGGTCCAAAATCAATTGTTTCCAGGACAAAATCCTTGACACGATAAGCGTTCAACCCTGCGTCCCATTCATGCCGGGCAGTCCCATAGACCGATGTCCCGACCTTGCCGTTGATGGCTTTCTGCCGTCGCATGTCCTCTTTCACTGCGCCAGGCGGAATATACGCCTTTGCCCACAGAGTCTTGTTTTGGCGAGCCGCGCCCACCCAATACCCCGCAGGCAGGGGATGTGCCGTCGCACGGTCTTCATCCCGCAAATGCCCCATATGGGCGACTGGACGCTTATCCAGGATTTGACGCTCAAGTTCCCGGACGAACGTCTCATCGTAGTACCGCTTGTTCTCGCTCAGGGTTTCCGCCTCAGCCACCGGCAGCGTGACAAACATCGGATCGTCGTCACCCCGCGTCAATAGCTCCAGGTCAACCCCCTCAGCCAGAGGAACAACCGGCACATTCCCTGCAAATTCACTGATTGTGTCTAAAGAGAATCGGTTCTTGTCCATGTTTCATCACCTCAATCCTTAGCCTAGCGCATCCACCCCACCGCTAACGGACAAATAAAAAAGCACCCACCAAGTAAGTGCTTTTTATTCCAACTTATCTATCAATCTTTTTTACCCTCGTCGAGTTTTTTTCTTTTTGTCGTAGCTTTTGATAGCTCGCATGGTATAATCATCAGTATTAGGTTTCTGCTCTGGCAAAGTTTGTGGTTTTTTGGGTTGCTGCTGAGTGTTTCCTTGGCTATTATCACTATCCGTCGAGGAATTATCTGTCTTGGGAGTAACCATGTCTGAACATCCTTTTTCTAATGATACAGATAGTAATGATTTTATTCATTCTGTGTTAAAAGATCATATGAATGAGCAAAATGATCGCTTTAACAGTTTAGAGAAAAAGTCTCAGTCACTATTGACAC
>RFGN01000715.1 GCA_003696645.1 Gammaproteobacteria bacterium
CTTCAAAAACATATTCTTTCTATGAGCTGGCGGAATATTGAGGCGTGGAAAGCGAATTTTGTATCTACTGAAATTAGGAAACCATTAATTGGAAAAGCCACTAGGTATGTCTAAGGCAGATGATAATAAGGCAAATACTTATGAGACCGGGAATTTAATGACCCAATACCTTCCCCCATACCCCGCCTACAAAGACTCCGCAATCCCCTGGCTGGGTCGCATCCCCGCTCATTGGGAGGTTGTGCCGGGCCGAGCATGTTTCCGCGAAAAAAAAATACCCAATACGGGTATGCAAGAAACTACTGTGCTTTCTTTGAGCTACGGGAAACTGATCATCAAGTCACCTGACAAACTTCATGGGCTCGTTCCTGCGTCATTTGAGACCTATCAAATTGTGGAGCCGAACGACATCATTTGTCGACCAACCGACTTGCAGAACGATTGGAACAGCCTCCGTTTTGGAATTAGTCGCCACCGGGGGATTATCACCTCGGCTTACATGAATTTGAATACTTTGTCAGCCATGTTCCCTGAGTACGGGTATCTAGTTTTGCACGCCTATGATCTCAAGAAGATCTTCTATGGATTAGGGTCTGGTCTGCGGCAGAACCTTGACTGGCGAGATTTTAAATATCTGCCCTGTGTCCTCCCCCCCCTCCCCGAACAACGCCTCATCGCCCGCTACCTGGACTGGGCCGACGGGCGCATCCGCCGCCTGATCCGCACCCGGCAGCGGCAGATCAAGCTGCTGGAGGTGTACAAGCAGGCCCTCATCCACCAGGCCGTCACCGGGCAAATTGACGTGCGCACAGGTAAACCCTACCCCGCATACAAGGACTCGGGCGTGGATTGGCTGGGGAAAGTGCCGGCGCATTGGGAGGTGGTGCCTTTGAAGCGAATCGGAAGTGTACGTATAGGGCTTATATATTCACCAAGCGACGTTTGCGACGAAAACGGAACCCTTATTCTTCGGGCATCGAATATTCGGAATGGCAAGTTAATTCATGCGGACAATGTCTATGTGTCTGTAGAGATTCCCAAGAATTTACTTGTTTCAGAAAATGACATCCTAGTGTGCGTCCGAAGTGGGAGTCGAATCCTGGTCGGTAAATCAGCGCTCATTACAAAAGAGTTCGAAGGGGTTTCTTATGGTGCATTTATGAGTCTGCTTAGGACTATTGACAATCGGTTCTACTACTTTGTACTGAATTCAAACCTTCTTCCAACTGTAATGGCACAGTTTGAGACATCTACCATCAATCAGTTGACTCAAAACGATCTAAGATCACTTATGGTTCCAGTCCCCCCAGCTACTGAACGCTCTGCGATTTTGCGTTTTCTGGAAGCTAATATCGAAACCATCGACGCCGCCATCGCCGCCACACGTCGCTCAATCGACCTCCTGCGCGAGTACCGCACCCGCCTGATTGCGGACGTGGTCACGGGCAAGGTGGATGTGCGGGAGGTGGCGGCGCGGTTGCCGGAGGAGGTGGAAGAAATATTGCCGGAAGAAACCGAGGAAGCAGGAGAGGAGGGAATCGATGTCGGGGATGAAGAGATTTGCGAAGAAAATTGACAGCCATGCGACACACCGACACCAGCGAAGCCGGGCTCGAAACCC
>RFGN01000716.1 GCA_003696645.1 Gammaproteobacteria bacterium
CGATCCTGGCACATATCCATCGCATCCTGTCTCATCACGAACAGGTAGGTGTAGTGCAGGCATTGCTGGTCGGAGAAAGAGGGAATGTCAATCAGCAATTCCGGCAACGAATGATCCATACCGGAACCATGCATCTGATGGCCATTTCCGGTTTGCATATCGGCATGATCTTTGCCTGGTGTTTTTTTCTGGGACGTTGGATGTGGGTGATCCGGCCATCATTGGCCCTTATCATTCCGGCACAGAGAATTGGGTTGATTGCTGGAATGTCTGGGGCACTGGGTTATGCCTGCATGGCGGGACTGACTCTGCCGACACAACGGGCCTTGTTTATGGTGTTGGTGATGTCGCTGAGTCTGTTTTCTGGGTATCGTTTTTCTTTCTGGTTGTCCCTGTCTACTGCATTGCTTGTGGTCCTGATCTGGGACCCGAATGCCGTGCTCTCGACAGGATTCTGGTTGTCATTTGCTGCGGTAGGATTGATCTTTGCCGTTATCAAGCGGAAATCAGGCAGGGGCCGCAGACATGCCGGTAGTATCAAGAGGTGGCTGGATCATGGTCTGAAATGGGGACATATCCAGTTCAGTTTGCTGATTGGTCTTTCACCCATTTTGATGTACAGCTTTGGCATGTTCAGCGGATTATCCCCAGTGGCCAATCTCATCGCCATCCCATGGGTGGGTCTTCTCATATTACCTATGCTGTTAATGGGTACCCTATTGATTCCGATATCGGATATGGCCGCAAGTTGGTGCATGCATGTCGGGGCAGAGCAGATTGCCTTTCTGGATCAATATCTCGGTTACCTGATGAGATTCGACAGTCTGACATGGATGACATTTCGCCCCTCGTTGTGGCAGGTTGGTTTGTCTCTGCTAGGATTGGTTATCATCATCTTGTCCGGACCCTGGAGATTCAAGGTCGCAGGCATACCACTTTTCTTGATTGCCTTTGTTCCAGCAACCGAGTCTATCCCTCCTGGAGCCTTTCGGGCTACCGTTCTGGATGTAGGGCAGGGACTCTCAGTACTGCTGGAGACCGGAAATCATGTCTGGGTGTATGATACCGGGCCGAACTACAGCGCACGCTTGATCGCTGCTGAACAGGCCCTGTGGCCTGCCATGCAACGGCATGGGCGAAGCAGTATTGATCATCTGATTGTCAGTCACTCGGACCTGGATCACAGTGGTGGGGTTCCCTGGTTGCAGGACCATGTGCGGGTTGCAGAGGTTCTGAGCAGTGATGCTGATCAGTACAGGGGGCAGTTCACAACGGTGCATCCCTGTCAGGCCGGTCAAAGCTGGGAGGAAGATGGCGTGTATTTCGAGATGTTGCATCCTCGCCCTGAAGAATCATTTCAGGATAATAATGCTTCGTGCGTATTGCGAGTGCAGACAGGTGATGTGGCATTTCTGCTTGCAGGTGATATTGAAAGCGAAGCGGAAAATTTTCTGGTTGAACGCTATGGACAGAATCTCTTGGCTGATGTGATGATCGTTCCTCATCATGGCAGTTTGACCTCATCCAGCCCGGCATTCCTGAGTGCTGTACAACCACGATATGCCATCCTTTCAAGCGGTTACCGTAACCGCTTTGGATTTCCGAATGAAAAGGTACTGCAACGGTATCGGCAGATCGGTGCAAAGATATTGAATACAGCGAGAGACGGAGCTGTCAGAATTGATGCTGACCCTGGAGGGGCGAACGTGTCCGTTTACCGGACACGTTTCCCACATTACTGGAATGCAGCGAGATAGCTCTCAGTCGTCATCCAGTTTGTTCCACGGTCCATAACCGGGGATGACTACTGTATCTTCCTCAAAGATGCCCTTTTTCGCGCCGGTATGACAGCGGTCACAATTGCTCAGCAGTCTGACCTTCTTGTTCCCCGTGACATATCTGGGCGGAATCTCGTCATGCTTGCGGTGAAGGTAGCGGGTCTTGCTCATCTTCAGTGGTGTTTGGCCCTTTTTCAGGGAATGCATGATCTTCTTTGACAGGCGGTAGGAGGAATCATCCGCGGCATTCTCCGTCAGAAATTTCAGGACCTTGATACGATCCTCTTCCTCCAGCTCGGCGTTTTCGCCAAAGTGGTCTTCCAATGCAGAGGGTTCCAGCAGCTTTTTCCAGGAGGCCTTCGGTAACCAGCCTGGTTGATAGGCAAAATGGCATTCTCCACAGCTTTCTTCATAAAGGGGATCGGTGATGGGTTCGATACCATATTTCCGTTTGAAGATATCCAGCAGACCATCGGCCCTAGCTACCTGAAAGCTCACCACGATAACGCTGGATACCAGCAGAATTAACAAAGATTTTTTCATGAGATTTCCCGTATGTTATTGTTGTCCCAGATAGGTTAGCAGATCACCCTTCTCCTGGGGGGTGCAGGCCCGTCCCCAGGTCCATTTGCAATTCCGCCTGAACCATTTTCGAATTTTTTTCGCCTCGGTGAATCGTTCCGGATTCACCGAGGGCGCCATCGGCTTGATGGTCTTGCCGTTTTTCTTGTGTTCTCCATTCTTTGTCAGGTCCGTCTTGTGGCAGGTGGCGCACTCCCTTTTATCTCCTTTTTCATCGTTGGTGACGACCTTCTTCCACAGTTTTTCACCATTTTGTGCCGAAAAGGGTCCCGCACCCAGTGATTGATAGGTCTTCAGCATCTCGGGGATGGCGTTGTCGCCGGCAGTAGTCTGCCCACAGACCAGCAGGGTTAACAGAATGACCGGAATCAGTTTTCTATATAATCTCAGCATCTTATCACCACTCCAGCTTGATGCCGATCAGCATGCTGGCACCCCCAGCAATGCCCAGGGAAGAGTGTCCATCCCCACCGACGCCATCATCCGGGGCATTGGCAACAGCCGAAACATAACCCAGGGTACCCAGCAATCCCAGCATCATGTGCATGTTGTCCGGGTCGGTCAGTCCGTTGGCCAGACTCAGATCCTTGTAGTGGAACAGAAAACCGGACGCGGTGGCCAACACGGCCATGGTAGTAGCCGTAATGGCACTGGCCTGATGAAAGCCGTCGTTGACCTTGACATTGGCGCTGGGGACGCCCTCGTTTTCGGCATCCGGTGCAGACAGGGCAGTGACTGCCCCCATGACTACGGCACCAATACCCATGTATTTGTGAAACTTGTTCGCGCTGAATATCGGGTTGTGATAATCCGATGCGGTGAAATGTTCGCTGTCATTAGCGCTGCTTATCGATTCACGGCCTGTCAAGGATGAGATATCCTGATTGCTGGCCACTTCGATGAGTGTATTGCTGTTTTGAATCATCGCAGTCTCAGTCAGCAGGTTTCTCAGCATGGCAGGATCGCCCAGATCATTTGCAGAGGCTGTGGCTGGCAGACTGCAAAACAGCGATAGAAAGAACAGTGGTATCAGGATGTCTGACAGACCGTATTGTTTGCTCATGTATGTATTCCTTCTTCTTGGTTGTTATGGATACGAATGGTTTTTTTTCCAGTAATCATGGCGCGAACCAGGTTTTCCTTGTGGATCAGGCTGGTAAACACGACTCCGGCCAGATGCAGACCAACCAGTACCAGAATGCCGTTGGCCAGCCATTCATGCCATTGACGAATCTGTCTTGCAAGCGAGTCATTGACATCCCGAAGGAACGGCCACAACGGCCCCCAGAAATCGGTGGTTGCCAGGGTTGCAAGGCCTGTCATCAATAGCATGAGGAGGGTAGCAATCAACAGAAAGACCATGGCCCCCCCGGCGGGATTGTGTCCCACATACCTTACCGGGACGTGTTTTCCACGCAAATGGTTGCGAAGAAAATGCCATTTTGTTTTTGGGGAAAAGAGAAAATTCTTGAAACGGGCATGCTCACTGCCAATGAATCCCCACAGGATTCGGGCCAGCAAGAATACACACAGGGTATACCCTGCCCATTCATGGGTCAGGCCCCAGCCATAGCTGCCGGACAGGTAGGCGGTGGCGAACAGCCCGACCAGTCCCCAGTGATGTCCACGGACAAAACGGTCCCAGACCTTGATCGTGATTTTTTTGTGTGTGCCTGTCATGGTGGCGGTTTTATACACTCTCCCTGAAAGAAAATCAATTGAGGTCCGAAAGCCGGAACAGAATAGACGACAAACGGCAGGATTGCCTGTCAGACCCTTTCTTCCTGAAAAGGTTCAATGTGTTCGATCATCAGGCGCAGCCTTTCCGGGCGGCAATAGCGGTTGATATCCATTCGGTAGGCGATTCTAACCCTGTTGCCGGCCTGCAGCCCCTTGAGGATATCAGGTTTGAAGGTGGCAGCCTCATAACGGGAATTGGAATTTTGACAACTGACCTGGATCAGGCCCTGTCTGGCCGTGATTCGGGGGGGGGTCAGGATCATGAATACATCATCAAATACCGGCTCTCCAAATTCCTGACCCCAGGGTTCGGACTGTTTCAGGATTCGAACGGTATCCAGACGAAGATGCCTGGGTTCGATATCACCTTCGGAGAGGATCTCGATTTGAAACGTTTCCTCATTCAGGTGTGTTCTGGCATCGTCTTCGAAAAGTTGTCTGAAAAGGTCCAGATCGGATTGGTGTATGGTGAGCCCTGCAGCCATTGCATGGCCACCAAATTTGACAATCAGCCCGGGTCTTGTTCGGGAAATCCTGTCCAGGGCATCGCGGATATGATAGCCCGGGATCGAGCGGGCAGAGCCTTTTATCATGCCTTCCTGGTCATCGGCAAAGACGATTGTGGGACGAAAACGGCTGTCCTTGACTCGCGCTGCGACGATGCCTATGACCCCCTGGTGCCAATCAGGATGGTACAGGCATACAGTCCAGTCCTGATGTGTCGTGGATTGCTGAAGGTCACTCAGATGTTGCAGGGCCTGCTCTTTCATTCTGGTTTCGATAGCCCGGCGTTCCTGGTTGAGTTTGTCCAGGGTTCGGGCTGCCTGCAAGGCGGCATCTGTATCTGTTGCCAACAGGCACTCAATCCCCAGTGACATGTGTTCGATTCTTCCGGCAGCATTGAGCCGCGGGCCCACTGCAAAGCCAAGGTCGGAGGC
>RFGN01000717.1 GCA_003696645.1 Gammaproteobacteria bacterium
CTGGAATCCGACGAGACTACGAAGTATGCTCGCGGAATCAGCAAGTATCTCGTCAGCGGTGCCGATAAAAACGGCAAATGGAAGACGATGGTTCCTATCCAGAGCCGTCTTGAATACGTCGGAGAACTCCCGATCCGGGAGAGCTATTATCGTGCCATGAAGGATCCCTCGTTCTTGTTTACGTCCATCATGGATATGGTCGATGATGGTGAAATTGGGGTCGAGATGGATCCCAAGCATGGCATGGTCGTTGATCTCTATGGTTTCTCCGGTGTCAGGGAGCTACATTACAAGAACCATTCCAAGTTCACACTCAATGAGTTGCTGGAGGATATCAGCTTCTTGTCCAATCTCAGCATCGTTGCTACTCACCCTCGAATCGAGGACCGCTTGAATGCATTGGAGACTTGTGCAGAGGATCCTGAGAAAGCGTGCGACGGCCAACTGGGGGTTCATTTCTATGGACATCCCCTACCACTCTCTTCGGATCTATTGCGAGAGCTTGGCTACTGTCTTAAATACAAGAAGATGCAGCCCAGTTTTTTCAACACCTTCCGCGAAGCTATTGCGGATTTTCTGGATGAGGGGGTATATTGTTTCCCCCTTGAACGCAATGCCAGCTACTTTTCGTCATGCTTCGCAGTGTTTGAGGATGAAAAGGTGATTACCCTGCGTCCTTGGTGGCAGCCCCCCTCAGAGAAGGAAAGCAGGGTGCAGCTATCGGTATTTTTTGTCGGAGGGGATGGAAAACTGGTGGATAAATCCGTTGATCTTCTGATGAACAAGAAGCTGAAGCCCAAGCAGATCAGGGGTGTTCTGAGCAACGTTCTCCGTAAGTGGGATTGGTCCGCGTTCGTAACGAATGGGTATGAACCACTGCTGGAGGCCGTGATCGAGAAGAATATCGACGCATATCTTGTGCTCGTGTGAGGAAAGAAATGGCGTATCCTACTGTCATAGATGCTGGGAAGGATTGGTTTCTCGCCGAGGGGGAGATCGATAAGACGCCTGTTGAAATCAAGGCGGTCTTTCGTGGCGGAAGGGTGAACCACCTGTATATCACCGCGAAGGATCCGTCATTTCAGACCACGCTGAAGATCGTTGCCGAAGATAAAGAATTACTGCGGCTGAAAGGAGTAGTCTATCATTCCCGGCCCCTTTATCACACCCGGTATGTTCTTACTGAGGTTCACACGGACTTTGGTCAATATGACTGGGTGCGGGATGCCGATGACTGCCTGCGCATGGAAGCCGGTTTCCGGAAGATGGATCAGAAATACCGGCCGGAAACCATTAGGAAATTCCCCGAGGCTCCATTGGTGTTCAAGGTATTCAAATACCGAGACAGCCTGATGAAGTTCAACTATCAGCACTTTTGCTTCCACATTTACGACGCCAAGATTGAAACGGTGTTCTCGCTTCAATCGGATTTCTCAGAAGGGTATGTTTGGGAAGCCCCCTCGATCTCTTTTGATCGCACCACCTCTTCTGGGATTCTGCTGTTAGGCGCATATGCAAATCGGAGTTGTCCAATCGAACTCAAGGATGATGAGTTCTCGGTGAAGCATATTTTGGATATTGCTGCGTTCCCGGAAAAATGGTTCCCGAAATGGTCACCCAGCAAGGTTGAAATCCAGCAAGCCCATATCACGGGAAACACATTCTGTAAAGCGTTCCAGAAAGCCATCGAGGGGGAGATGGATGAGATAGAATTGATGCGGCATGAGATCGAGGCAAACCCCCGGAAGATTCAGGTGATGGACAGTGCCATCGAAATGCGTCTGTGGGACAGCACCAGTTTGATGATCTCGGAGATCGGGGACCAAGAATATCTCATTGAATACCGTGATGTTGATGGAAGCGAGTTCTTCGCCACCAGCAAGCAAGAAGATGCCTACATGCCTGCAGTTGCGCTGGGTCTGGCAGGCGCTTCTCATTCAGCTGCATCGAAATTCACTGCTGGTTTTGGCGGGAAACATGAGGAAGTCCATTTCACCATTCATTTTGGCTGGATGGATAACCTGACTATCCGTCTGCTGTTCCCCAACAACAGCTATTACCATCTGTCCATGAATATCGGTAGCAGGCAAATGCAGGAGATGGCTGTTCATGTCCCTGTTGGTGATACGTATAAGCGTCTCTGCCGTAATTCGATCCAGCTTGGGGCGGTTGATCTGGGATTCATCATCGCACTCCTGCAAGGAGATCTGTCTGTCCTGACATATTTCGTTGATGACGCCTATATGCTGGAAATTGCCAAGATGAATGACGAAGAACTCCAATCAATCATGACGGTGCTTTAACATGGGTCATCTCAGAGTCGTTGATATTGGGGAAAACTCTTTCGTTGCCGATGGAACCATCGACGGCGTGAGACTTCGCGCTAATGTTATCTTCAATGATTACAAGGTGTCGGTCATCCATCTTACGGCAGATAACGGCGATGCGCGTATCATTATGGACATCGTGCCGCTTGACTACATCAAAGACGGGGTTAAATATGCGACGCTCAACCATTCTCCGTTATACCATCAGCCGTTCTTCGTAGTCCCTAGCGCAAACATCTTTCGAGATGGAGAGAAAATCCGCTGGGATCGGGAGACATGTCTTACCGCATCTTATGGGTCAAGTATCCCGGGGTTCGAGCGAGAGGTTTTGCTGTTCCACAAGATCACAACGATGACCCCTGCTGACCTGTTCACCCTTCTAATTGAGAACACCACCTTTTCGATCAGGAATGGCCTTATCCAATACTTCAGCGGCTATCCATCAAGCGGATGGAAGTCATCCATCACCATCCAATCCATCGAGTATCGACACAAGGTGTTTGTCAAACTCCTTTACGGTCCCTTTGACATGATGTTTACGGCTTTCAGCTTGGAGGAGCCCGTCAGATACGCCCTTGATCTCATCGTAGATCCATTCAATACGCTGCTGAATACCCCAAAAGATAGGATTTCGACGTTTGCATACAAACGAGATGACAAGTTCATCACAAACTTCCGGCGGGCATTGAAAGATGGTGGGGACGTATATGCAGCCATGCGGGCACATATGCTATTCAATCCACCGTTGACGATTGTAGATCCACGCACTATCACATTGGACGTTTCGGATAGTGACCATCTACGCATCAGCCAAGAAGGACCATCCGAGTATTCCCTCATTCGCACCAAGGACGGGGAAACCCGGCAGTTTATCGAGGAGGCGAAACTACCCCTTCCCCTTAGGAACCGGGCTACTCGATCCATGTATGACTCAAGAACCAACATCGAGATGTTCAGCAACTATAACACCACCTATGGTGGATGCTACAATGATGTAGTTTATCAGGTGTCTGTCGGATATGATAGCGTCGTCATGCTTGATCTGCTGCTACCAAATGGCTGCTTCGTGGAGATCACCATGAATCGCAACTACACGAAACTTCAGCGTTTCCAAGTGACGATCATGGCAACCGAAGGAATACACTGCCATTATCTTTCAGGCATTCACACGGAGAAACAGGATCTTGAGTTGATGATCTCCTTGCTACAGGGGCGGTTCGATGGGCTTGAGTTGGAAAAGGCTGATCCGCTCATTAACGAGATCCTTCATATGACCAAGGAAGAACTTGATCTTGGGTTGGCTGTTGTATAGATTGGACGGGTGAATATGCGTGGAGTAATACAATGGAGTCGGATGGCACGTGTCCCATTTGTGCTTACGATGTAGCAACCAAGTCGCTGAACTTGGTTGAGCATGATTTGGAGGAGCATTACACCATTAAGGTATGCTCGACCTGCCATGAGTATGTATCAGGCATGAGGGCATCTTGTCCGATCACCTTTGACAG
>RFGN01000718.1 GCA_003696645.1 Gammaproteobacteria bacterium
AGAGGACGTGCATTATAGGGGTTGGTTTCCTGGTGCAGAACCCGCGAGGCATGAGCATAAAGGACTGGATCGTTTTTTACCTTGTTGTATGAAGGGAGACGAATACAGGTTTTGTCTGGATCCAGTTTATGCCGTCGACGCAGGGGCATGGGAACCACCCTGACAGAAACCTCATCGGGTGGATTCTCTGTCTTGTCTTCTGACTGGCAGCGGGACTGGTGCTCATAGATGTAGGGGTTTTGAATCTCGTCTATCTTTCCAGGCCAGTCGATACGGCTTGAATCGAGTTCAGTCCATCCATGGGGAACCCGCTCACGAATGATCGCAGATCCACGCAGGAACTCCAGCTCATCGATCTTTCGGCCACGAGCCAGATGGTTGCTGAGTTCCAGGATAGCCCGTTCTGCATTGCCATACAAAAGTATGTCTGCACCAGAATCGATCAAAATGGAGCGACGAACCTGGTCACTCCAATAGTCATATTGGGCGATGCGTCTCAGGCTGGCTTCAATCCCGCCTATGACGATCGGTGTATCCAGAAAGGCTTCCCTGCAACGTTGCGAATAGACAATCACGGCCCGGTCAGGACGTTTCCCGGCCTCGCCATGCGGTGTATAGGCATCATCACTCCTGAGACGCTTGTCGGCGGTGTAATGGTTGATCAGAGAATCCATGTTCCCGGCAGTAACGCCGTAATAGAGGTTGGGTTTGCCGAGACGGGTGAAATCTTCGATGTCTCTCCACTCTGGCTGGGCGATAATGCCGACCCGATAACCCTGGGATTCGAGCAGTCTTCCCATGACCGCCATGCCAAAGCTGGGATGGTCGATATAGGCATCTCCCGTTACAAGGATGATATCGCAGCTGTCCCAGCCCAGTTCATCCATTTCTTGTCTGGACATGGGCAGAAATGGTGCAATTCCATAACATTCGGCCCAGTACCGAGGAAAGCTATTGAGATGTGGCACAGACTGGTGGGAGCGCATCACAGGACTATAACACAGCCCTGCCGGGCTGTGTTATGTTGTTGATGGCCAAGAGATGACTTGCCTGCGCCAGAATCAGGGCAGATTCGGGCGACTGATCTGATTGAGGGATGGATCAGTCAGGCTTTCCAGAAAGCTTTTCAGATCGGACATCTCCCGTGTAGTGAGTTTGAGCGGTTGCACAAGTGAGCTCTGATTCGGGTTTGATGGATCGCCGCCACGATTATAGTGTGCGATGAGTTCGTCCAGGGTTGCAAAGGCGCCATCATGCGTCTGAAAGCTGAACGTTGCAGAATTGTATAGGGATGGCGTCTTGAAGGCACCCTTGTCTTCATCCTTGTGTGTGACCTCGAAACGACCAAGATCCTTCTGTAAAGGTCCAACCTGAGGAACCCCGATGTTATGGAAACGGTTGTCAGTCAGCAACGGTGGTGTATGACAGATGGCGCATTGAGCCTTGCCGCGAAATAGTTCAAAACCGCGTTGAGCCTTTTTTGACAGGGCGTTTTTGTTCCCCTTTACATACTTTTGAAACGGTGCATTGCGTGCAATGAGTGTTCGTTCGAAGCTGGCGATGGCCTTGGCAATGTTTTCGCGTGTTGCCGGTTCATTGAAAACGGCCCTGAATTGTTTGCGGTAACCGGGAATAGCATTCAGGCGTTTGACGATGGCATCGATGTTGCCGGCCATTTCTCCTGGTGCAGTAATCGGCCCCATATGTCCGGGCAAAGCACCTGTTTGCTCTTCCAGTGAAGCCGCTCGCCCATCCCAGAATTGAGAGGTGTAGTAGGCGGCATTGATCCAGGAAGGGGCCCATCGTCCCAGCTCTCCCCCATGTCCAAAGGCACGTGGTGTCAACCCCCCTCCACCAGCGGAAGGAACGTGACAGTGAGCACAGGCAATGGAATCATTTTTGGACAGGCGGGTATCAAAGACCAGTTGTTTCCCGAGACGTATCTTGGCTTCTGACTGAGGATTGTCACCAGGAACAGGCACAGATGGAAGGATCCAGGCCGAGAGATCCTCTCCTGCCCAGTTTGTTGTCGACCAGGCAAGAATTGTTGCAAGGGTCAGGGTATAGATCGTCGATAAAAAAAGATTGTCTCGTTTCATGTTGCGCTCTCCATGTCATATGAAATTCTGTTATCCGCGACTAGGCCAGTACGGTCAGCAGGTCGCGTTTATGCTCTTCCTCCTGTATCAGGATATCCTCAATAATCCTTCGCAACCCGTATTCTCGGAGCTGTTCTGCCTGGAAGATACGTTCCTTGTATCGCTGTATGGCATTGTCTTCACCTGACAGGTCCTGTTTCAGCATGGTCTCGGGGAGTTTGGCCACCTCGATTTTTTCTACCTGATAGCCCGGAACACCTCCAAGAAAATCTATCTGTTCGGAAAGTAGGACGGCATGTTGCATCTCTTCCTGGGAGTGCAGAATCAACTCCTTCTGAATCCCTTCATATTGAGGACCATACAGGACCGAGGCATGTTGCACGTACTGGATTGCAGCGGCATATTCCCATTCCAGATCCTTGTTGAGTTCTATGATGAGCTGTTCCCGATCGATAGTCATGCTGTTCTCCTGAGGGGTGTAATCACGAGTTCAATATGCACTGAAATAATATATTTGTAAAATTAAAAAAACCTTCAATAATGATTTAAAATACAAAATATGCACTATCCTTCCTTCAGACAGCTTCAATTTTTTATTGCCCTGGCCGAATACCGCCATTTTGGTCGAGCTTCTAGGGCATGTCATGTCTCTCAGGCGGCCTTTAGCCTGGCCATCAAGGCATTGGAGGAACGCCTTGATCTGCCACTGGTTGAACGGGGGTATAAAAAAGTCCTGCTTACCCCAGAGGGAGAGGAAGTCCTCAAGCAGGCGAGGCGTTGTCAT
>RFGN01000719.1 GCA_003696645.1 Gammaproteobacteria bacterium
GTTGAAACGCTCTACCGGTTCCAGAAGTGCGCGCGTGACAGGATGTCGTGGTCGTCTCTGAAACAGGCGGGCCACCTCTTCCCGCCACCAGTTGAGCTTGACCAGTGCGACCTGTGGCTCCCGGCATTCGTCCACCACATCGTCTACCTCACGGCAATAGGCATATAATGCAGTAATGGCCTTGCGTCGCGCTTCAGGTAACAGCAGAAAACTGTAATAAAAGCTGGATCCGCTTTTTGCTGCCTTCTGTTGACAGTATTTTTCAGGTGTCATGACGAATAATCATGCCATATAAATAAAAAAGGCCGCCAGAAAAGGGGGCGACCTTTTTATCGTCATGATGAATGGTTATCGCTTGTAACCGGATACCATGATAAAGGGGCTGGGTGGAGCCATCTGTTCGGAACTGACATCCACAAACCCGACATCACGCAGAATATCTTCCATCTCGGTCGTGGAATAGGAACATCCCCCTACCGTATTGATGATCTGGTTGACACCGATCAGTGCAGCAAGCTTGGGGCCCTTCTTGTCACCATGCAGCAACTGTTCCTGGATCATGATGACACCATCCTTGTTCATGGAGTCATAGCATTTCTGCAACAAGGCCCTGATCTTTTCGGGCGGTTCCTGATTGGTCATGGAGGACAGCAACATGGCATCGTTGCCAGAACCGAGACTGTCGGTATTGTAATCTCCAGGGCGCAGCTCCACGCGATCCTGCATGCCAAACTGTTCCACGATCTCCCTGGCAATCTTCAGGTTCTGGGGACGATCCATTGCCACTGCCTTGAGACCTTCATATCGTTCGCAGAACTTGACAGCAAAGGTCGCCGGCCCACACCCCACATCCATCAGCTGTTTTTTACCAGTCAGGTCAAACATGCTGGTCAACACACCGGACTGTGACAGGGCGCGATTGTGCATGCCCATCATGTAATCGCGGGTCTCCTCATCGGTATAGGCCTGATGCATCAAGGCAGAAGGCTTACCGGTCTTGACCGTATTGTAGAGTCCACCCCAGGCCTCGTACCAGTTTTCGAACATCCCCACGATACCACCCTGAAAAAACTTGCTGGATTCGACAAGAAAGGTCTGACTGGTATCTGTATTCCAGAAGACATCTCCTTCTCGA
>RFGN01000720.1 GCA_003696645.1 Gammaproteobacteria bacterium
CGCGATGCAGACGCGTCCATCCTCCAGCGGCTGGCGCAGCGTTTCCAGCACCTGCCGCTTGAATTCCGGCAGCTCATCGAGAAACAGGATGCCGAGATGCGCGCGCGAGATCTCTCCGGGCCTGGGGTTCGAGCCGCTGTGAATTCCATAAATAATTGATACTGTGGTCACGATAGATTAAGCTTTCTGCGGCATGGTTCACAGAAATAGATGGTACTATTAACAGAATAAGGTGGTACTGGATTGAAAATTACCAGAAATAAGCGTGACTGGATACAAGCGCCCGCTCGAACTATCGGGACAACTCGCAGGAGTGTGTCCGGATATTTCATGTGGAATGGCTCCTCAATACCCTATGAGTCCTCTCTTGAGCGAGATTTTCTGATCCGCACTACCTTCAGCAGCTCGGTTCTTGATGTTATTTCCCAGCCGGTCCAACTGAAATACACAGCTGATTCAGGTAGGGAATACCCGTACACACCTGACTATCTGGTTTACTACCGCACAGACAAGGATGCCGAATGGGGGACAGGCCGACCGCCGATGCTCGTTGAAGTTAAACCCCGCGAAGAAATCCGCGCCAAGTGGCCATCGATGAAACCCAAATTCAAAGAGGCCCGCAGATTCGCCCGTGAACAGGGCTATGTCTTTGCCATTTTCGACGAATCGAGAATTCGGGATCAAAAGCTGACGAACATTTCTTTCCTCCAACGTTACAAGCGAATGGCGTTTCCGGAAGAACAAACGAACTGGATTCTGGAAAACCTGAGAAACATGGGGCAAGCCCCTTTCGATCATCTTCTGGCCCGACATTTCTTCGGCAAGGCAGATAAAGCTATTGGCGTATCCCACCTGTGGCACATGCTGGCTACCGGCCTTATTGAATGCGACATGATGCAGCCTCTAAGCAACCAAACGATCTTATGGGTACCTAGCAATGAGTGACAACATCAAGAATGGAATCCCCCCTTCAAGGAAAGCGGTAGATATGTCTCCCGGCTCCTATGTTATATATAATGAGAAGACATACCGGATTTCGGAAATTATCGATCTGTCTGGAGTTGTCGCTATCGATGTTGAAACAGGGCGCAGCAAGCCGCTCCCCATCAACCAATTGGAACCTGCTGACAGTCTGGAAATAGATGGTCGGAATGCTATCGATATTGATGGCATTGGTGACGAAGAGTGGAAAATCGCAAACCATCGGTTCGCTGCAATCAAACCCCTGCTCGAAATACCCTGTCTTACCAGGGGTGAGGTTGAAAAGCGAGGCGAAGAAGTTGGTGTAAGCGCCAACACGCTTTACCGCTGGATGCGCGACTTCAATAGCTTGGGAACCATCGCTGCGCTGATCCCAAAGAAACGAGGATGGACAACAGGGGCTTCGCGTATCAGCAAGGCAGTCGAAGAAATAATTGATGAAGTTATCAATGACACATACCTGACGGTACAACGGTCCACTGCGGAAAAGGTTGTCATTGAGGTAAAAAGGCGGTGCCTGAAAAAAGGGATTACCCCGCCTCACGCAAACACAATCCGAAGTCGCGTTGCTCGGATAAGTGAGCGAGTAAAACTCCGAGGGCGAGGACACAGGGAAAAAGCGATCAACAAGTTCCAGCCTGCCGCAGGGCAGTTTCCAGGTGCAGACTACCCTCTTGCAGTAGTCCAGATTGACCATACCCCGCTGGACATCATTGTGGTTGATGACATTCACCGCAAACCAATTGGGCGACCTTGGCTGTCTCTAGCCATGGATATATTTAGCCGCGTTGTCACCGGTTACTATCTATCTTTCGATGCCCCAAGTGGGACTTCTGTTGCGATGACGGTTTCGCACTCCATCCTGCCCAAGGAAAACTGGCTGGCATTACATGAGATAGATGCAGACTGGGATGTGTGGGGCATCATGGATAAGATCCATGTTGATAACGGACCGGACTTCCGTTCAGACAATTTTAAGCGTTCATGTGAGATGTACGGAATCAACCTTGAATTCCGGCCGGTTAAACGTCCAAAGTTTGGCGGCCACATCGAACGCCTTCTTGGAACGTTTCTGAAGGAAATACATGACCTTCCCGGCACGACATTTTCCAGCGTCAAAGAGAGGGACGGTTACGACTCGGATAAACATGCATGCATGACCATGGCCGAACTTGAAAAATGGCTGGTTACATTCATATGCAAGGTTTATCACCAGCGTCGGCATTCCGGCATCGGCATGTCGCCCATGAAGAAATGGGAGATCGGAATCATGGGAAACGCCGAAACACCCGGACGAGGTGTCCCGCCTCGCCCAGCCAATGGGAACACTATCTTCATGGATTTCCTGCCGGCGTTTCATCGCACCGTTCAGAATTATGGCGTAGCGATTGATGGCCTCCGATACTATGCGGATGTTCTTCGCCCATGGATCAATGCAAATGAACCCGGTACCCCCGGCAAGAAACGAAAGTTCATTTTTAGACGTGACCCAAGACGAATAAAAACCATCTGGTTCTTTGACCCTGAGATTAAGCAATACTTTCCGATTCCATTTGCTAATCAGGCACTCCCTGAAATGAGCGTCTGGGAATACAGGAGCGCATGCGAACAGATCAAGAAAGCCGGCAACGAAGTCAATGAACATGAAATTCTGAAAGCCATATCCGAATTGCGGGAGCAGGTCGAACAATCCAGCGCAAAGACCCGTAAAGCCCGAAGGGCTCAACAGAGACGTGCTGAGCACAAAAAGAACATTACGCCGGCGAATCCAATACCTGATAAACCGCCAACCAGCACCGTATCCTCTGAACTGCCAATGGCTGATGATTTGTTCGACGGCGAAGTTGAAGCCTTTGAGGACATCGGATGACTGCAAACACTTACCCACATATCCATCCGAATTTCGTTGATGTACTTAACCGATCTGATGATGAAAGGATCGCATTTATGGATGAGCCGCGCTGGATTGGGTACCCCAGAGCCAATGACATCATTGAGCACATGCGAGGAATGCTTAACAAGCCTACACGTCCACGCATGCAAAACCTGTTAATTGTTGGGGAATCCAATAATGGTAAAACAACCATCGTTGATCATTTTGGAGAAATGTATGGAAAAGGTTACGTCAACGGCGATTCCGAACCTGTAAGGCCAGTGATTATCGCTGAAGCTCCGGCATCAGCGGATGAGAAAGGATTACACATCTCCATCCTAGAACGCTTTGCTACGCCATACCGACCCTCCGACCCCGTGGCAAAACTTCGCTACCAGGTCATTCACCTGATGCGAGAATGTCATGTAAGAATGCTGATTATTGATGAATTGCACTCGCTTCTTGCCGGCACTGCGGGAAAGCAACGCGAGGTTATGAATGCCATCAAACTTCTTTGCAATGAGCTCAGAATTCCAATTGTTGGCGTGGGCACCATTGATGCCGTCCGCATCCTTCATACCGACCCACAACATGCCAGCCGCTTCGAAGTCGCAAAGCTTCCGAAGTGGAAGCTTGATAAAGACTTCTTACGCCTTGTGGTCAGCTTCGAGAAAACACTTCCCCTAAGGAAAGCATCGAATTTGGCTTCAAGAGAGAAACTCCCACTCATCCATTCGATTTGCAGTGGGAACATAGGCGATTTGCATCGCCTTCTCATTGAATGCGCTAAAGAAGCCATCCTTTCCGGGAAGGAAGAAATCGATGTTGAAATCATCAAGAGTAAAAAATGGGTTCAACCGACCAAGGGTATCCGGGAAATATTCTCCTGACCGGGCCATGGAGCATTCCATGCGCCCTGCACAATGACGAACTGCTATCGTCATGGTTGGTTAGGTCGGCTCTCGCTAACGGCTGTGATCCACTAACCCTGACAGGTGACCTTTGGCCGGGTTGGCGAGCATGGACAATTGACCTCGACCGGGGACTGCCTGCTGACAAACTTAAATCTCTAGCGAAAAAATGCACCACAACAACAAACAAGTTCGAATCCATCTTCCTACGACATGCTGCCGCCAGGGTAGTTGGTGCTGAACTTCCAATAAGGCAATGTTGGCCATGGATACTTGCCATAGGAGCCAGAAACAGGCTGCGGTCCGGAGGGCTGCAATATTGCCCCATATGTCTGAAAGAATCCCCATACTTTCGAATTTGCTGGCGATTTGCATGGCATACATGCTGTTCAACGCATCACATTCGTTTGCACGATTCTTGCCCGCATTGCTCCATATCCATTGAGCCGCATCGCCTGGAAGCGCAGAACAAGTCGATAACCGTCTGCCCGAATTGTCTGAGCGATCTGTCAGAAGCGTCGACCGAAAAACCGTCGGAAAAATCTCTATCGTTCCAGAAGATGGCTAATCGCACTCTCGACGATGGCTATAACACATATAGTAATGTGAAGCTCCGTGCGCCGGCATGGTTCGAATTGGCAAGATTCTTCTATGTGCTCTCCCACAGGTTAAGCAACCCGGAAAGCCCGTCGATGGCAGCTTTGGCAAGCTATTTCGGAGTGAAGGATACACCGAAACATGCTCCACAACTGGAAAGGGCAGATACTGCAACAAGAGCTAGCCTGTTCGGAGTCGTTGAACTGCTGATGAACACCAACAAAAAGAAACTGGCATCCATCCTTACAGAGCATGGCATCAGTCAGGAGGGATTTTGTCCCAAGGGTGTTGCTATACCAGGATGTCTGGTTGATCTTCTGGAGGCGCTGGAATCCCGGCCCCAGAAAAAGAAGGGGCGGAGCATTGTAAACTCCCTTCCGAATCCGAGACCCTGGCATGAAGTACAACGCCGATCTATCCGTATCAGGCGGAAGCTCATGGAAGGCAAGTGATGACACTAACACCTGATCCAAAGCACGAATGTTTTGAGTGTGGCAGGAAA
>RFGN01000721.1 GCA_003696645.1 Gammaproteobacteria bacterium
AGTGTCGGTTTAGCCAACCTGTGGGTCGTCTGGTCGGTTAGTCAGAACTCCCCTTCGCGGACGATGTTGTTGCTGTGGATTTCCTTCACGAGTTTTGGTTCCACCGGAGCATTGTCCTGCAGCGGTTTTCCTGTTTTTTCGATCACCTTCGCTGCCAAGCTGGTAAGTCCACCCAGGATATTCGATCCTTCTAGGGTCTTTGTGTCCGCATAATACTCGAACCACGGCAAGCCAGCGGCAGTGTATTCTTTGGCTGTGGGCGGTTCGTGAGGGGGCTTGCGGCCGACGATGGTTTCATAAGTCGCGCTGTTGGCAATATGCACGAAGCAACGCGAACCATGTTCCTGGTCCCAACTGTCGATGCCATATTCGTCTTCATAGATTTCCTGCTTCATCAAACCGCCAGGAGCTAATCCCATTTCCAAATCCATGTCCAGGCTGTAACAGCAGAGATGTTCCACTACCATCTGTTTTCGTGAGCGATACTGCTCATAGGCCTCTGGCTTCATTGGATAGACGACGATCTGAAGCCCGCCATATTGTGCTTCGTCCGTAATCTGCTCTTCCGCCGTGTGGCCTTCCCCGAGAGGCATTGCAACAAATTGTCGTATGTGGTCCTCAGATACGTTGAAACCATCAAGCCAGGGTTGCTCAGGGATGACCACATAATCCTGGGGGTCGGCTGAGAGCTCGTTGGACCATGCCTTGCCGGAAACCGCATTGATTTTGCCGGCAGCGATCTTCACGGCGCAGGGGTATTTGCCCGAAAAATTGACCCACATGGCCTCCGACTGATACATAGGGATCATCACGCCTCCGTGCTGTCGCCAGGACTCTGGGAGGCGCTCGGCAAAGTCGTCCACATGCTCCACTGGAAAACGTCCAAGACCGGGAGGCAGAGGGTATTCTCGGTGGTCGTCCGGTATCCTGAGCGTGCGTTGAAAGTCGATCGTGCAGGTGGCCTCTGAATGGACTCGCGGAAAACGGAAGACCAGGGCGTTATTGATCAACTCGATCATGGTTTTTCCTCCTCTTGGTTACCAATCGCCGTCTCGGACTTCTCTCACCACTCGGAGAATGGCGTGGTCCGGAAGGGTCTTGAGCTCCCGTAGCAACTCCGCAAAAAGCTGTGGACGCTTGCGG
>RFGN01000111.1 GCA_003696645.1 Gammaproteobacteria bacterium
AAAGGTTGCAATATACAGATCCCACATGTGTGGATTATTGAGGTTGGTCGGCCCCAATCCGGTACGGTATTGATAGATCTCTCCGGCTACCGCACAGGAGATCATTGCCAAACAGACCACAACATTCACCCAGTAGCCCATACGCGGATTTTCCAGACTGCGCAGGACGTCCTTGTTAATTTTGGCCCATTTTATCTGTTCATCAATATCTTTGGTATGTATCGTCATAACTGGTATCGCCTGTTTTAAGCCCCGGGAAACTACACTTCTCTGACGCGTTCTTTATACATGATGCAGGGGTCTGTATTGAGCCCCTCCAGTACACGGTACCCACGCAGTTCGTGTTCATGCTTGTGCTGTTCGGTCACACCCAGTTTGACCTGCTGCTTGCGCCACGTCTTGCTGACTTGACTCTCGGGATCAAGCAAGTCACCGAATTCAATTGCCTGGGTTGGGCAGGTCTGCTGACAGGCTGTCTTGACCTCACCGTCATGAACCTTGCGGTTTTCCATCTTGGCCTTGTCCTTGCCTGCCCGGATTCTCTGTACACAGAAGGTACATTTTTCCATGACACCCTTGTCACGAACAGACAGGTCAGGGTTCAGCTGCATGTGCAGCGGTTCGGGCCAGGAGCGTTCATAGTATGAATAGAAATTGAAGTACCGCAGCCGATATGGACAGTTGTTGGAACAATAACGGGAACCGATACAACGGTTATAGACCTGGGCATTCAGGCCATCCGGCGTATGGTAGGTTGCTGCCACCGGACAGACTGGCTCGCAGGTTGCAGCATTGCACTGCTGGCAGTTGAATGGGATAAAACTGGCGCCAAACTTCTGTGTTTCCTCAACCCTGAATTCACCAAGATCCGGTTCATCCCAGTAACGTTCAACGCGCATCCAATGCATCGCCTGGCCGGCCTCGAACTTGTCCTTGCCAACAACCGGCAGATTGTTTTCGGCATAACAGGCCACTGAGCAGGCATTGCAACCAATACACTTGTCCAGATCGATGGCCATGCCCCACATATGTTCATATTCATGGAAGCCACCCTGCTCACGGCCTTTGCGGTACTTCCCCCAGTCGTTGAGAATATTACTAAGCGACATGTTTGCCTCCTTCTGTACGACGCAGCTTGTCAGCCGTAATGGTTGCTACAATCTTTCTGCCCATCTGGCTTTCGCTCGCACCAAGATGAACCAGAACCTCGTGACGGCCTGTGGGACGAACGTTAACGGTTGTACCAAACATGGCCAATTCATGGGTATGCTCCTCATTACCCGGATTGATGATCTTCATCGGGTTCACACCCCGGCCCTTCGCATAACGACCATACTCGCTATGCCCCTGCCCCAGCGGCACGGAAACGGCCTCCGGATGAATCCCCTTGTGGATATAGACCTGGGCCTCGAGTGAACCCTGCTCGGATTCCACCTCGACAAAGTCACCATTCTTCACACCCAGGCGTTTTGCCGCCTTGGGATGCATCTCGACCCACGACCCCCAGACCACCTTGGCAATCTGATCGGGCGCCTCCTGAAGCCACGGGATATTGGCATGCCGACCATCCCACATGCCCAGTCTTGCATTGGGCAGATAGTGAAAGGGAAAATCGCCACGTTCATCGCGACCAGGCAGGGTAACATCTGCCTTGGCCAGATTGACAGAAAACCTTCTACGCATTGCCTTGAGGCGAATCTGTCCGCGCTGCAGCGCGGCAGACCAGAGCGCTGTCCCTGATTCCTTTTCATGATGCGCCTCGGCAGGCAGGGTTGATATCGCCGCACTCAGATAGGCGTAATAGTCGTCAAACTGGGCAAAGCGCGAATCGCCGTTGGCCTTGATCATATTCAGCAAGGTATCGCCAAAACCACGCGTGGTTTTATAGATAGGTTCCATCAAGGGCTGCTGGATACCCAGAACCGGCTCGTCACCATGATTGGCTGCGATATGCGTTCCCCAATCCTCCAGGTAGGAATGCATGGGCAAGACCACATCTGCCATCGCAGTGGTTTCATCCATGAAATTGGCAAAGGAAACCTTGAACGGAATATTCTGGAATGCCTCTTCTGCCCGAAGGACATCCGGCGCATCAAATACCGGATTGGCACCGCGAATAAAGGCCGTCTTGATCCGGCCCCTGCGTGCATTTTCAACAAATGCGTGCAACTGAGC
>RFGN01000722.1 GCA_003696645.1 Gammaproteobacteria bacterium
CGCACCTTCGCAGTGATAGCGAAGCCAGCACCCAGGCTATCGGTGGTACCCGCCTGCGGGCAATCGGCGGCACGTTTCTCCGGCGTCTTGGCGATGTCGTATCGCAGATGGGTTCTAGCGATTTCTTGGCCGGACCGATTGAGGATATCGATACCAATTCGGGGACAGTCACCATACTGGGCCACGAGATAGCGGTGAGCAGCACATTGAATCTGGGTCAGATTCGAATTGGCTACAATGCTGCCGTAATCACGTGCACGCCAGGGGACGGCTCAGCCAGCGCACTCGTCACATCTGACGACTATTACCAAGACGGTTTCTCTGAAGTCGCCGTTTCGGGATCAGTTGAGGCCGCAGACCCGGCTATCGGACGAATCATTGTAAATGGCGTCGCAGTCGACTACACACCATTGCTTGGTGATAATCCGAATTTGGCGGACCTGCTTACAGTCGGTCGTCACGTTTTAGTTCATGGATTCGCGTACTAACGCAATGCGTAGTGGAAACCGCAATGCTACGGAACGCAATTAGACTAGCGCTATTAGGATTCAGTGTTGCGATAGATATAAAACCCGACCGCGAACTCTTCCGTAGGCGGTAAATGAGCTTCCGTTGGTTCTGCAGTACGTGAAATAATGTCGTCTATATCTCGTAGACTTTTGGCGAGATGAGCTGTTAGTTCTTTTTCAAGTGCATTTGCTTTCTCTACTGGGACACTGTCAGAACTCGCAACCCTTTGAAACCGCAAGTTGCTAATATTGCTGGCATTGGCGTTATAAGCGATTGTCTCTGCCTGCATCCTCAAACCGTAGGCCACACCCTCAATTATTCTTTCTATCTGACCTGCAGGTATAAATTCCTGTCTGCATGGCATTAGCTTTCCGTCCTTCATTTCCATCACTGCTCCGACTCTGATCATCTCCTCTCTTACAGCCCCAAGCGGGATATCCTTATCGCAAAGTCGAACCAAAGACGAAAATGTTGGTTCCGAATCATTGTAATCGAGCGGTATAGGACGTCCATCACTTCCCAAGTAACGAGAATCTGTATACCAGCGGCGCAATATTTCCGATGGGAGATTTTTGCCTATTGGCGACGTTAGTACTTCATCTTGATAATCTAGCGCTGATTCTTTCGAGTCTCGGATTGCGCTGATCTCCTTTCGGGTTAGCCCGGTCATTACAGCTACCCGTGAGATGTTCGTTAAACGACCGCGTTTTCCGAAATCGCGGACGGCCACCTCGACAAAGGCCCGTTTGGCTATTTCCGAAAATTCTCGATACGTCACACCCGCGCTGATGACCAGACGGGCTATGGGTATGAGCAGCGCCCATAAGACTTGGATCATTTTTTTATGTTGTTTGCCAATCATCGGCGCTGCTACTTCCCCTACATCCGTTGGGACTACTTCCGTTGAAGAATTAAACCTTCCTGTACGTGTCTTGATTTTCAGTGACTAACTATTATCCAGAAGTTCAACAAATTCCCTCTCCCCCAAAACCGGCACTCCAAGAGCCTCAGCCTTGGCCAGCTTGGAACCTGGGTCTCTACCGCATACAAGGTAGTCAGTCTTTTTCGA
>RFGN01000723.1 GCA_003696645.1 Gammaproteobacteria bacterium
CCACGTCAACGCGATCTTCGCGGCCTCCAAGGCCGCCCGTCTCGCCGGCTTGCACGCCCGACAGGGCGAGGCCGAGCAGGCCAAGACCTGCGCCCGTGAGGCGGCGCAGCAGATCCGCACCGTCCTGGACGGTGCGCCGAGCTGGGTGCGTCCCAGCCTCGTGCGGATCGCCGAGGCCCTCGAGGGGGCGACCCCGCCGATCAGAGGCCGGGACGACATGCCCCAATGGGCTGTCGGCCTGATCCAGGCACGGGTCAGGAGACACCTGCTCCGCTGGCGCAGGAAGGGATACACCGCCCCTCAGTGGGACTACGCGGAGTGGGTTATCCCGCCCGACGAGCGAGAGGACATCGCCGACGCCATCGTGGTGGCGGCAAGGCCGCAACAGGTGTCTCGGAAGGAGACCCAGTACGCGGTCCAATGGGTGGGGGCCCGAGAGGCCTGGGCCTTGTGGGCCCAGGGACTCGGGGACAGGCTCCGCGAGATTGCGGAGTCGGCTGAGGCTGTGATGTGACCCCACCGCCTCCCGGTAGTGGGGGAGGCCTATAAGTACCCACTACGCCAGTAGTTATGACAAAACAAGGACGCTGACTCCCGCCTTGTTGTGTCATGTTATCACGCAGATCAAAGGGAGTCAAAGGTGAAAACCATGAGCGAGTTCACCAGCCCATTTGTTTATCTGTCAGATGACGCCACCGGCGCTTACAGCGCCTACCTGGCGTCTGGAGACCCCGTGGACCTGTCGGATGCCGTCAGGTCCATGGGCATCCTGGCCCGGCTCGGCCACAGCTACTATCAGGGGAGGATCGACTCCCTCTCCAAGAAGGAGCTGGCCGATCTCCGAGGGGTCATCCCCAGGATCGCCATGGAAGTGGCGATCCTGGATCCCGTGGAGGCCGGTCTGCAGGGGCTTCAGCTCCTGGACGGCCTGCGTATCTTGGGGGCCATCGTCCTCAAGAACACCTTCGAGTTCCTCGCCAGCAAGTGGATCGACAAGATCAACGACGTGTTGGCGGGGATGGACTCGGAGGAACTCCTCCAGACCTCCCGCTACGCCACGTTCCTTCTGAGGAACCAGGCGGAGCCTCCGGAGGGGCTGGACACGGACCTCTTGAGGTCCACCTTGGACGTGTGGCTGGCCGTCTTCCGGGCGGTCGGCGGAACCATCGACACCGACCCCATGGGGTAGATCGACATGGGAAACGACAGGAGATAACGATGGAAGACCTCTACGACCTGGCTGCCGCTTATGGCGGCAGCCCTCTCCTCTTCGCCTTCATGATCCTCATCCAGGATGTGCCCGACAAGCACCTCCTGGCGGTGGGGGTCGGCTTCCTTGCCTCTCGAGTGGAGAGTGGTGAACTCTCCCTCAAGGAGGCTCTTTCCGAGGCCGAGGCTCATGTCTTGGCCTTCAACGAGACTGGAGGTGGGTCCGAACACGACTTCCTCCGCTTCCTGACCTCTCAATACAGCCCTGAGGAGGTGCTGTGAGACCCAAGTGCCCCAAGTGCGGCGGGGTGATGGTCCGCCGCTTCAACGACGACATCAACCCCTTCTGGTGGTGCGGGTGTGGCTCTGAGAAGCCATACTCGCCCCCCAAGAAGGAGTTCCCCTGGAGGGAGCTGACGAGAGGCGCTCTCGTGGCCGCCCTCCTGGTCAACACGGTCATCGTGACCGACACGTCTGGCCCCGAACAGGGGCTTCTCTTCGTGGTCCTTGGCATGGGCCTTTTCTCTCTGTCCTACTTGAGGAACGATGGCTGAGGCACTGTACATCATCCTCACCGCTCTCCTGGTCTCTCTCGCCTTCTCGGTGGGGGGATTCCCCTCCGCCCTGGTGGTGCTGGCGGCCATGATCCTGCTGGCCCTCATTCTCACCAAGGAGGGTGACATGTGAAGAAGGTCGTCATTGCGGGGTCCAGGGACTTCCATGACTATGATCTGGTCATGGAAAAGTTCCTGGGCCTCTGTCTCGGACAGGTGGAGATCGTATCCGGGGGCGCCAAGGGTGTTGACGCCCTCGGAGAACGTCTCGCCAGAGAGCTGGGATATCCCTTGAAGGTGTTCCCGGCCGACTGGACAAAACACGGCAAGGCTGCCGGACCTATCCGCAACAGGCAGATGGCCGAATATGCGGATGTCCTGGTGGCCTTCTGGGACGGTCAGAGCCCAGGAACCCGGAACATGATACGGGTTGCCGTCGAGAAGAGACTGGAGATCCACCTGTTCTTCGTCTGAGGGCCTACAATGGCCCTCAGAGCTTCGTCGGCGGGAGATAGGTAACAGAACACCTATTTTCCGCCAACTCGTCTCCTAGGGGCACTCTCGCCTGCCTACGAGCATCGTAGTCGGACGAGGGCGCCCCTTTTGCGTCCAGCCTCCCATGTGGCAGAGGAGGTATTTGGTTGTCTGCCACAATCTTCTCAACGGAGAAAGAAAAGATGAGGATCTTCCTCACCACCATCAGCCGTCACCCGAACACCGGCATCCCCCACCTGAACGGGTGGTTTCAGGACGACGAGTTGACCGAGATCATGGGGGTGGCCCCCATGACCGGAGAGCCTTGGGGCATCCCGTTCCGGGTGTCCAGGGAGGAGCTCGAGAGGGATGAGGGCCGGGCGTTCATCCCCGGATACCGGAATCCCGTGCAGGCCTGGCGCTACGTGCCCATGGACGTCGTGAGGCGTCAGTGCTTCAAGGTCCACGAGGTGTGCCAGTGCTTCCTGCCGGATGTCCCCGAGAGCATCGACAGGGAGGAGTTGAGGCTGGCTCAGCTCTACGACGTGGAGATCACCGAGACGGAAATCGTCACCACGGAGGTGAAGATGTCGGCCGTCATCCACATCGCCAGGATCAGCAAGAAGGGACACCTGATCCTCCAGGGGTGGCTGGAGTGCCCCGACATGAAGCCTGTCATGGGTGTCGGCGAGAACCTGGGAGTCATGTGGCTGCCCTTCAAGATCTCCCGGGATCAGATCCAGGGCGGGAAGGCCTTCCTGCCCTCCAGGCTGGACAGGAGCCCGAACTGGAGCAAGGCTCCCACCAACTACAAGATCAGGGTGGGAGAGAGGATCGCCCACATCCTCAACACCAGGCTGGAGTGCATCCCGGAGGAGGAGGTCTCCCCGTGGATGGCGGACTTCATCCTCACCGCAGATAAGGAGGTTCTGGTCGTGGAGAAGTCCTGAACTCCGATAACACCCCCATCTGGGTCTTCAAGAAGAGAGATCTCACTCCGATGGACTCCCTATGGAACACTCCGATGGGAGTCCATCTTGACAAAACAAGGGTAAGCGAGAACCAACCATGGATCTAGGCAAGATCGAGGAGCTTCTTCCCCCCACCGGTAGTTACTCCAACCTCCGTAACTTGATGAGGAGGTTGAGAGAGGCCGAGTTTGTTGATAGTGGGGGGCGCACGAGGGTGACGGCCTCCTTGAGGGAGGCCTTACGAAGAGAGTTGGCGCGCGTCGTGTATGGTGTGCGCCAGGCTCCCATGATGGTATGGGAGGGCGAGAAGGTTGGATTGGCCCCCGGGGTTTATTACCTCGATGAGAGTGGGGCCGCCCACACGAAGAGGAAATCCCCCCACTGGAGGGCGATCCCTGTCTACACACGGCCCAGGATGTGGTCCTGGGCCGATGTCGAGGATGGGAAGGTGAAGTGGACGGAGGACCCCGTCTGCTTCGTGGAAGTGAAGGCTGGTTCGGCCGAGAGGCTGAACATGGAGCTCTCCAGGCTGAGCAGATACATGGCAGAGAGAGGGTGGCAGTTCCTGGGTATCAAGTCCAGGGGGCCGAACCACTTCCAGACTGCCGTGTTTCTCCGAGGGGCGGACTTCAGGTCCGCCCTCACCGACTTCCTTGGATGGGATCTGGGCATGGAGGTATACGAGAGCGACAACCTCAAGTATGCCCAGACCATGGCCATCATGCTGTGCAGGATGGGCCAGAAGGCGGACGACCCTACTCCGATACCGCTAGAGGGAGTAATCGTCGAAGAGAGTGACGATTTCGACGGGTTGATGTTCGCCCTCGACAAGGATACTTCCGACCAACTCCGGGAAAGATTCCCGACTGTCCTCACTCCCAAGACCAAGGTGTTGGCTGGCACCTTGTTCAATCCCTGGACGAAGGGTGTAGCCCTTCTGGACCAGGAGAGGAACAGGGTCTTCACTGCTACGGTGAAGTTGGGAGAATGGAGGGAGGTGCTGGATGTGTCGAGGATGCTCATCCATGACACCGACACAGCCCAACGTATGGGCCGGTCGAGAGAGGAGATAGTGTTCAATGGCGGCGAGGCCAACGGTCTCTCTCAACTGAGAGAGTTGGTGGGCCGAAGGAACGTCCCATTGGTCAGATTCTCCACCACCCAGGAACTGGTGTACAACTACGATCCTGAGGAACAGAAGAAGATCGTAGAGGAGATCGCCGTTCCTGAGATCCTGAGATCATGTGACATGAAGGACAGGTCTCAGGCAAGAGGTGTGAGGGCGCTCCTGTATCTGGGCCTGAAGTTGGATGGGCCGCAGATCAGGAGGGCCATGATGTCCTGGGCCGCTACCGCCTTGCAGGGCCCGCCCATCGAAGGCATCTACCGGATCGTAATCCCGGACACGGGATTGAACGATTTCGAGATAAAAGTGCCGGAAGGCCAAGGCATGGAGATCGGCGACAAAGTCGCCGTCACCCGATTCCCGGCATTGTCGGTAGGAAATTCGACACAGATCTACACCGTAGTCGGGTATACCAACAGCAACGCTGTTGCCGTCCCCAGGCATCCCTGGATGACGGTACAGGGAGGAGACTACGATGGAGACTGTGCCCGGGTCTCCAAGCAGCTCTATGAGCTGTTCCCGGACAAGAAATACGCCTTGGTGAAGACCAAGGACATCGCATCTCCTCGAGTCCCACGGATGGGACTGAAGAAGACGGAGGGGCGCATCATGCAGGCCCTTGCCGCATTCGACAGGAGCATCGGGATGTATGACCTGATGGCCCGAAGGCTCCATGACTTGGGACGTTTGGGCCAGTTCGAGAGGACCGTACTGGCCAAGCTGGTACAGGCGGAGGTGGATGCCGCCAAGCACAACGTCAGAAAGCCCCGGATCAGGATATCCGTCCCCACGTTCGATGAGGAAGGACAGAGGCTGATCTATCCGACGGATGTCATCAGGAATCCGTTCGGAAACATGGAACACTGGCATGTCTGCAAGGGCACCATCTACGAGGAGATGCTGCAGGCAGCAATGGAGGCCATCTCCCAGAAATTGGGAGACAAGATCGTGGATAGGGGGCGACTACAGGAGATCGCCCGCCAAATCCCCGAAGAATCCTCCTTCTCTCAAGAAGAATACAGGAATTTGATCAGTATCGGCTGGGACATCGCCAGGAGAGCGCAGGAGAAGTTCCAGCATCTCTCCAGGATGAGGATGCCTGACAGTGAATTCCAGACAGCAGCCGACAAGTTCCTGATCGAGGTGGAACTGGTATCGATGGAGGCCGCCGACTTCCCCGATACCCGGTCCATGAAGTCCCACAGGGAAGATTGGATTCGGAGGAAGAGGGAGGCCAGAATGGCCCTCCTGAGATGCCTGGCCGCCAAGACCAACCTCAGGATGCTCTGTAGGATGGTCTCCCTGGAAACCCTGGAATCCCTGTTGTCGGGCGCAATCGTGGAACCAACCAAGGTTTGTGAAGGGGCTCAAACGTGAGCCCCACAAGCTCCACAAGGACCAAGAGCAGAGAAATGAACCAAGAGTTCAAGAACATCGTCGAAGACGCCTTCAAGTACGGCGTCGCAACCGAGTTCGTTCCCGCCACCGACGAGGACGGGAACCCCATCATCAACCCCCTCACGCGAGCGCCCATGAGGCAGCCGAAGGACCCCCGGTCCGCTTCGGCGTTCATGCACGTGGGCCTCTACGGAGGGACACGTCGGGAGCCCACCCTCCTGACGACGGACACCCCCCACGGCCAGAAGTTCCGCCAGGTCCTGGAGGCGCATCGCCCCTCCGTCTGGACCGTCAATCGTCCCCAGACGGACGAGGAGGGCAACCTGGTCGAGGTGGAGGTGCGAGGCATGCTGGCGGACGGCAGCACCGACGCCAGGACCCGGCACGTGCGGACGGACCACCATCTGCTGTTGGTGTGTCCCACCAAGAACGCCCGTGATACCCTCAAGAGGGACCTCCTGAAGGCCCTCCCGGACCTGAAGGACTTCATCGCCGACGGCGAGAAATACGTCCAGGCGGTCCCGGAGGAGGTGCGAGAAGACCTGCTGAACAAGCGGATCCTCTCCCCCACCATCACTGGGCTCCCCCAGCCCACGAAGCCGGAGCAGATCCTGGCGATCTGGGCCGCCCCCAACCCGCAGGGCCTCTACATGAACCCGAGCCGGACCCCGGCCCGGGTGGAGGCCAGGACCCAGGAGGAGCTGGAGTCATCCGACATCCCGTTCTGAGCGTCCTGGTCTACACACTGGTGGAGTGTGCCGCCTTCTTGGCGGCACACTTCGCCTACTCGTACATCACGGACATCCCGGCAATATACGCCGCCCTGACCATGGCTCTATTTGCCGGAGTAGGGAGGAGGGACTATCAGACCATGGTAGAGTGGGCCGGCGCCATGGTCATCGCCTCTCTAACAACTAAACCACTACTAGCCACTCTCCTGGTAGGAAGTATAATCCCGTGGGCGAGAGTAACAACCTACATCATATCACACTCAAGAAGGTAGTGGATATGCTAGTAGAGAACCCCAAGGCCGCCCGGACATACATCCTAAGAGGCCAAGTCTCCCTGAACGGGAAGACCTGCTGCAACCCCGACACCCCAGTGAAAGACAGGGAGACAGTGGAAGTATTGGGAGACGGCTTCTACTTTGGGGTTAGAAGAGAGGGAGAAGGATGGAAAACCCTGGTATAATTGATACTTTCCCTGGGGAAAAAGCATACAAAAGGTGCCCGATTTCGACGTAATTGCTTGAAATATAGCAACTTACGTCAAACAACCGCCTAGATCCCCCTCCCAAATCAGGCATTTTTTGTATTTTCCCTGGGGAAAACCCTTACAAACCCAACCCCGAAACCCAACCTAAACCCTGCTGCTCAAAGGAGTTAGCAAAAATGGAACAGAAAGACGAACAGCGACAGCAAATCCTCCTGGAGACGCGCCCCCACTTTGGATATTCCTCCGGAAGGGGCGTCGGACACTTCCTAGGATGTCTCTTCAGCGCCATCAAAGACCCTGTATCCGGCCTCTACCACCTATCCAAGTTCTGCGAGGAAGGTTTCAAGGGCCTGGGGGACGGCGTCCAGGGAGCTTCTCTAGCTTTCCAAGAAACAGAGAGGGAACGCCGGATCAAAAAGATACAGCAAAGAATCAAGAACCTTCAGCAAGAGCTCCAGGAGGAAGGCGCCATCGCCTAACCTCCCTCCCCTTTTATCTCAACAAAACAGCAGAACTTACCGGGGGCTCTTAGCTCAGTTGGTTAGAGCTACCGGCTCATAACCGGTTGGTCGCAGGTTCGAGTCCTGCAGGGCCCACCATTCCCCCCCTCTTTCAAAAAGACCCCTTAGGGGGATACTGGGAGTTGTTTTTTTTGGGCCAAAGAGTGCATATAAAATTGTACTGAAAGTATATTTATACACCGCAGGATCGTAAGTCCTTATAACAAAGAATGGACGTTTCGGTAATAACCCCTACTGTCCCCTCCCGACGTGACCTTCTACTCAACAGGTGTATCCCCTCTGTAAAGGCTCAAACTATACCTGTTGAACATATTATTGTGTGCGACGGCCCTCTTGAAGAGAGTATAGAGGGTGTTTTGGAGTTGAGTCGTAATTGGCGCGCCTTTCTTGATCTAGGAGCTAAAGGAGCGTTCGCTAGACATATAGGTTGTGCTATTGCCAAGGGTAGGTGGATATGCTACTTGGACGATGACAATGAGTATCTTCCTCATCACGTTGAGACTTTGTTGAATGCTGTGGAGAGGGCCGGCACTAAGGCTGGTTGGTCTAAAGGTATCAACGTTGAGGCCAACTGTTACATCGGCGATACATCTACACCTAGACTAGGGAACATAGATACCAGCTCCATCATTCACAGTCCTGAACTTTTCAAATACAGGAACTGGATGAAAGTAGCGGAAATAGGTAGATACGAGGAAGATTGGGTATTGGTAAGTGGCTGGCTCGAACATGGGGTAGAGTTCACCTGGGTAGACGAAGTAACTTACAAGTACTACAAGAACTCTTGAGATGCCCTATTCCCACCCAGACTGGTTCAGTATCCACATCCCCGTATGGGAACAGAAGCTGGCCCATCTTAGAGATAAGTATTTTAGGTATTTGGAGATAGGTAGTTTTGAGGGGCGCAGCCTGGTATGGGTACTCGAGAACTTCCCCAAGTGTGAAGCTGTAGTCTTTGACACATTCGAGGGGAACGAGGAGCATGCCGGCTACGACATGGAGGAAGTACTCGCCAACTACCTACACAATATCAGGCCATACAAACACCGAGTCGAAACCCATATCGGGGATAGTTGTACACAACTAGCCCATTTGATAACTCAGGCTCGGGAGTTCGATGTGATCTATGTGGACGGCGACCACCGTGCTGAGAGCGCCCTCACAGACGCTGTGATGGCCTGGAGAGTCCTCTCCAAGGGCGGAATCATGATATTCGATGACTATGCCTGGGAACTGGGAGACGGGCCTAGAAGAGCCGTAGACGCCTTCCTCTCCATTTTCACTCCTCGGGTGATACACAAGGAACGACAGGTTTTCCTGGAGAAAACGTCCGAATGCACCGGAAAGGAGACCCGATGAATCTGTCCTACTCCTACTACCAGGGTGACACCAACAAAGAGCACTGCCTGGAATCTTCTAATTTCGAGATAGTGGTGACCGAGAATGAACAAGGAAATATGGAGGTCACACACTTCGCACTTAGGAACAACATTGGGGAGACTCTCTCCTCTCTAATGAGGAGAGAATTGGGTCTTCTCAAGTCAAAGCTAGAAAATGCTATGTCCTACTTGGACAAATGGTCCTATGTGGAGACCCGGAGGGCTTCTCTGAAAATCTATGTTCGAAGAGGAACTAGGGAGCTATCCACTCTGTGGTCCAAGTACAACAGAGACCTGCTGCCTGTCATGCTCTCAGCTCTAGTGAAAGGGTTCCAAGTTCTAGACTTTCAGGAAGTAGCGGCTGAGATCATGAAGGAAGCCAGTGAGGAACCACACTGGCCTTATGTAGACGAGGAATACTGGCAGTCCATCGGCGAGGTAGTTCACATCCCCAATTTGGGCGTCGAAGCCAATCTATTCCATGAGCTGAAGGAATTGGTGATTGGGTCAGACAGAGAAAGCAAGATCGTCGCCAATCTAGTATTGGATGCTATTCGTAGGGTTGTTCCTTCTAAAGAAATTGAAACGGTAGCCGGACTCGTCTGCGATAGGATCCTGTAACGAAGCATGTCATATCCCATCTCAGAAAAACAAGTTGGTATCACCGAACGCTTGGGAGAGGAAACAGTCAAGCTCATCTACGATATTGTTAGAGTATTTGAACCTATTGGAGTCGAACTAGACACACCTGGTAAGGTTGTAAGTCTATTCAGGGCCTATCAAGAGAAGGGAATAATTCCTCGAGAGAGGGAAGCCGTGGTGGGCTTCTACATGACTGCCAGAAACAGTCTGGTATCCATGCATATCATCTCTATCGGGACTTCTAGAGGCTCTCCATGTTCTCCCCTGGAGGTCTTTAGGCCGGCCATAGTTGAGGCTACTCCGGTTGTTGTTGTGGCCCACAACCACCCAAGTGGAGACTGCAAGCCATCTCTGGAAGACAGAACTGTAACAGAGAGGCTTTTGGAGGCTTCCAGGATCCTAGGTATTGACCTTCTTGATCACCTTGTGATCGGCACGAAAGACTACTCTGCCATCATCTCGGATGGGCTTCTGTGATTCAGATTGCTATCGTCAAGGGAACTCTTGTCACCAAGGACAGAGAGGAGAAGATAACTATCCTTGTTGACAACTTTTCCTGCGTATCGTCAACACCTGGAACAGAATACCTTCATACCTCTGAGGTATTGCACAGACTGTCCGGAGGAGAGACCCTACGTCTTAGAATCTTTGCTCAGGAAGTCTACTACAACCAGCAGAAGGATATATTTGTAGGTGTTTGGGGCCAGCTTGTTTGGTTGGGTAAGGGCGCCGACCCTGGAAGAATTACCTGGGACCTATACGTTACGGACATAAGCGGAGAATATATTCGTCCTAGCCCTCTACCTCTCATAGAAGGGTCTTCCTCCTGGGCTAGGATATCTAACAAGCCTGACATTCGGCCAGTCGATGAGGATCACGGTACCCTGTTCGATTTGAGAAACTGTGGGGCCGACTGGAAATTTCGTACGCCTTCTGATCCTCCTTTTCCCAAGAATCCTGAGCTAGTGTCCTACAGAGATGTGCTTAGCTCCCTAGATATTAGGAGCGTAGCATTCTCTAGGGAATCTTTGGAAGGACACTACGCCCTGGACGCTATAGAGTGGCTCTACCAAGAAGCTCACAGACCCATTCATGTGGACTACGAGCCACAATTTGGCTCTCCTTTCATAGAGTGGGCGCCGCCCTCTCTACCTATCGCAACTTACCTTGCTTGGGGATCTATTAGAACCTTAGATGTAGGACTCCTAGAGGAGTGCCTCTGGAGAGCCAAATGGCTGCTCAGATATCCCATACAGACGCAGTTTCATCTATATGGATTCTTCCTACATACTGCTCATTTGCTTGTAGCAGCACTCTCCAAGCACCCTGACAAGACGGATAGAGTACAGGAGGTCATAGGAGACCTTAAATCAGCGGCCCGTGAAGTTGCCGGCGAGGCTCTCTCATATGAAGCTCTAGAATCTAAGAAACTCTTGGTGTTTCCTTGGACCAAAGCAATTGGATGTCTTGGTCTTACCCTGTGGTGCGAGGATCACCCGGAACATCATAGACTCCTTGACCTTATCAAGGAGTTGGCCAAGAGTGTTCTATATGATGGGTTCTTCGTTCCCGAAGATAGTCTTCCTCTTAGGGAGCCAACATTGGGAGAAGAAGAACTAGGAGCTATTCCTTGGTCTGGGCCGATTCAAGGACTTTACGCCGTTCATCTTGATCTGGAAGGAAATATTACCAACTGTGTAGCTGGGAACGACGTAACCACTAGACTGTGTTCTTTTGTGTGTTCGCAGCCAGTGTACGATCGTGTAGATCCATCGGAGGAAAACGAGATCGAGATGATAAGGAAACTTCTGGGTCTTTCACATCTCAACTCGGAAATTTGGGGAGTATTCTTTCTTTGACAGAATTGGGACAAATTCACAATATAACATCTATTGTAAGCTCCTATTCCCTCGAGAATATGGTCGAGACTGGATGCTATGAAGGAGATGGTATTCAGACAGCTCTTGATCTGGGAATTCAAAGAGTCTGGTCATGTGACATATCTGAAAGATATGTCACTCACTGTAAGAAGAGATTCCAGGGGCAGCCTGTGACCATCCTTTTAGGGCTCTCTACGGACGTCCTTCCTAGCATATGTTCCTCGGTAGAAGGCCCTACATTGTTCTGGTTGGACGCCCATCTGCCCAGCTACTACGGCATAACCGGAACAGACGAAAAACACAAGATGCCGGTGGTACAAGAACTGAATATCATACGAGAGTACAAAAGAGGTATAGATAAGGATGTCATCATTGTTGATGACACCCGCATTATCGCCAGTGCCGACAACCCCCGTTTCTCCCGAGGAGAATGCCTTCCTGAACATCTGGTTACAGATGTAACTTTGAGTGAGATTCAGGGAGTCATGAAGGGTACCCATAGAGTTGAGCACTACATGAACTATCAGGGATATCTGTTGTTCACTCCGTGATTCTCGAGAAGGGCGAGATGTGGGACATATTCTATTACATGGATATGTTCCTTATAACAGCTAACAGCTTCGTGAAATCCTCTGGCACTCTTGTAATGGGCGCAGGGATAGCCAGAGAACTCAAGACATACACTCGTGACTGTTCCAAGTAAAGCACCACTGGAACCAGCCGGCAGATATTGGTCTTATAGAAAGGTCAACGGAAAAGCTAGCTTGCCTAGCTTAGGCAGACCCTGCAAGCAGGATAGACCTCAACTTTCCTGGAATTGGATGTGGTAGACTACATTTCGACTCAATACTACCTATAGTGGAAAGACTCCCGGACAATGTCCATGTTTGGACAAAAAGGGGACCACCATGGACAGGATCGAGAGATTCAGGGACATTCTGAGTTGTGGTGGCAAAAGGAAACCAAGCCTGGAAGACCTATCTCCATCATGTGCCCTTGTCACGTGGGATCTGTACACAGAGGAAGACCGGGAAGAAATACGTCGCAAATCCATAGAGATCGTTACCAATCTAAACGTTCCTCTTCATTTAGGAAAAACAACTCCGGAAAAGTACTTGATCTTTCCATGGGACGGAAAAGGGATCTACGTGGAGAGAAGTAGATCTGGATCTTACCCTAGGACCGAGGATATAATCCACGAAGCGGCCCACTATCTCCTCTCTTCCATTAGAAGACGGAAGCTGGGAGACTTTGGACTAGGATCCCCTGATCCTATCAAGATAAGGCCAAGTAAGAGCCCCTGGGGATTGAAGAACCTCAAGAATATTGACGATGAGGAAACCGCAGCATCGGCCCTAGGTATAGCTTTGCTAGCTAGGGTTGATCTTGTTCTTGCCATTACCACAGCGGACGATCATAATTGGCTCTCAGATTTCAATAATGGGATCTTCGATGACGAAATTGAGAAGTGGAAAAGGGAGGCAGTTGGATGCCGAAAACGTATAGCTCCACCACTGCGTCGATCTGTCGTCCATTGGATGGGGAAGGTCCGCAATACACTGTATGGTTTCTTCGGCTAACCTTGCAGAAAAAACGTGAGAACCCTCTCCGTCTCACCTCCGAGAATCGAGACAAGGAACTGAGTTTCTCCCGGCTCCGGGAGATCGCGGGAGATCCGGTCTCGTACTAGGTTGATGAACAAAATTGATAAGTTCTGTTCTATTGTAGAGGTTAGCTGTCTTGGAGAAACAGTTACCCTCTACGAGGTTTCCCTCGCGTGTGAAAAGGCAGAGAAGGAATTGTTCTCGTCGGAGAACTGGGAGAGAATCCGACGCAAGGCTATAGAGACCGTTACTGGTCTCGGCGTCCCCGTCCATTGGGGAAAGAAGACCCCAGAGGACTATCTGGATTTCCCTTGGGATGGGAAAGGCATCTATGTGGAAAAAAGTGAAGACGGGGATTTTCCTCGTTCCGAGAACATTCTCCACGAGGCAGCTCATTACCTTCTCGCCGCGAGGAGGAGGCGGAGCCTTGAGGACTTCGGTCTCGGCTCCCCTACCTCGGTCAGGTCGGGGTTGAGTAAGGATCCCCGGGGATTAAAAAATTCCGAGGACATCAACGATGAGGAGAGTGCAGCATCGGCTCTAGGCATTGCTCTGGTAGCTAGGATCGATCTCGTCCTTGCCATCATGACAGCCGAGGAACACAACTGGTTCCTGGACCTTGATGATGAAATCTTGAGTGGTGAGATCGAGAAGTGGAGAAGAGAAGCTGTTGGTTGCCGGAAGCGAGTGGCTCCGCCCCTGCGTCGATCTGTCGTCCATTGGATGAAAAAGATCCGGGATAAGATACTCGATATTTTGGATTCTTGATCATACCACAGGAGCGAACAGATGGATTTGAGAAAGACACTAGTCTCGTTGGTCGAAGTCCTTTCACCCCGTGACTTTGAGGGATTCGCAGACGAACTTGCTGCCTGTGCGCCTGCTGCTATCGTTCAGATCGTGAGACAGCATGCAAAGGCTGCTGACGGCAACAGCCCAGATCTGTCAGAATGGGTTGACCGCACACTTGCTGAGTGGAATGAGTATCTTGACTCAGGCTGTGATCCAGACAACGGAGAGCAGGCGAACGAATGGTGGAGGCGTAAGTATTCAGAGTAAGAGAAAGAATCTTGTGGTGATGGTCTGCGCAACTGCGGTGAGGAGAAAGCTATGAGAGAAGATATTCATCACCTTCTTGTGGATGCGGGGCGAGCCCGTTGGACCTACAAGGAAAAGAGAGGTAAGAGGAAGAAGAGCAAGTCCCCCCAAAGAGACCACATCACCCCTCTGATCCGTTTCCTCCACTCCAGGACAGGTCAGCCTTGGAGCAAGGTTCACGGGGAGATCTCCTCTCGATACCGTGGCCGACGCAATCTCCACTCCAACCACGTGTGGGATCACGTCTGGGGCCTGGTAGAGGAGAAGCCTCTGAGCTACGATCCTCCCTATCACAGCAACGGGTATCCCCTTTTCTACCCCAACCTGTATGTGGACCAACACGGAATCCTCCGTTCGGCTCCCAGGTACAAGTACCCACCCAAGAAGCAGGATTCTGATCTGTTCCGTAGAGACGGAAAGGTTTACCTCCGAATCGAGGGAATCTGGTACTGCATGGGGCAGGAAGAAGAAGTGGAGAGAGAGTGGCGCGGACACTGCTACAGGCTGTCGATTTTCCGTCTCCGTCCCAGGCACCAGACATGGATCGAGGCAGCAAGGGCCAAGGTTTGGAGTCCTCGCAGCAAGCGGCAGCTAAGCAAGAAAGAGCTGAAAGCGCTGAATCTTCGATAAACTCATCAAGGTGTCCATAGCTCAACTGGATAGAGCGTCGGCTTCCTAAGCCGAGGGTTCGAGTCTTATTGGACATACCAACCTAAGTCATGCGAAACGCACAAGGTCCTGACGCAGTCGCGTTCTTCCTCTTCATCATAGTGGCTATCTTGGTAGCTTCCATACTACTCATAGCCACCATAGCCTTCATCTTGTACATGCTCGGACTATGATACGCCATCAGATCAATTCTGTTTGGTTGTTTACGAACAGGAACACCCTATTCTTTGACAAAGATGGTAACCAGATCGTGGAGTATCAGAAACTTATTGGATGGATAGATGATGGCTCTAAGGAAGATATTGAAGAACTCGCTAGAATCCTCCTGGAACAGAAACCGATGGTCTACATCGCCAAGTGGCGGGAATGGAAACACCAGATCTCCATAGAAGAGTTCTTCTCCATTCTGGGATTTGGTCCTGACTACTACCGTTTGGTAAACGAGAAAAGCTGAGCCGAGGTGGCGAAATTGGCAGACGCGGCGGATTCAAGCTCCGCTTCCATTACGGAGTGAGGGTTCGAGTCCCTCCCTCGGCACCACACCATATGATCTGCTGCTACCGTGAGTGTCAGACAGATCTTTGAGGTTGCTGCATTCTATATTTTCACTGTTTTGTTAGCTTCCTCCATCATCGTGATGTATACGTTTGTAGCTGTTGTGTTTGCAGACCTCATCGCTGGTCTAATCTATTGCCTCATCGAGGTGATTCATGGGTGATCGACAAGGTGAGTGTATTCTACCTTTTGGTCATTTTCTGGTAAAGATGTCTACAACCAACCATCGTTTTCGTGTTTTGTCTTTCTTTGAAAGGGCCTGAACATGATTCTGGTTCTCTACCACTACCCATGTACTGATGGGTTCACTGCGGCATGGGTCGCACATCGCGCTCTATCCTCTCGGGGGGAAAGGGTTCGTCTCCTTCCACGCTCCTACGGAGAGCCGTTTCCGACCGAGGAGGCGGAGGGAGCGAAGCAGGTCTTCATCCTGGACTTCTCCTATCGCCGAGAGGTCTTGGAGCCCTTGATGGAGAAGTATCGGATCACGGTGATTGATCACCACGCCACGGCACAGAAGGACCTCGAAGGGTTACCAAATGTATTCTTCGATATGAATCGGAGTGGAGCCGGACTCACATGGGACTACTTCTTCCCAGAAAATGAGAGGCTTCGCTTGGTTCACTACGTAGAGGATCGAGACCTTTGGAGGTTTCAGCATCCTCATTCGATGGAGGTGAATGCATATATTGGAACGTTTTCCTACTCGATCAGTGAATATAATCGTCTAGCATCTGAGATAGAGGAGGGGCTCTATGAGGTTCGGGACCGTGGCGCGGCGGTGCTACGCTACATCGAGAAGGGAGCATCTCTCCTATGTGACTATGCTAGGAAGCAGACCTTTTTGGGTTATGAAGCTATCCCAGTGGTGAATGCTCCCCCGTTTCTATCATCTGAGGTCGGGCACAGAACCTGTCACGGTTCTCTCTTCTCCGTTTCCTGGTTTGTCGATGAAGAAGGATTCTATGTCTACAGTCTACGATCAGATGGAGGGTTTGATGTCTCGGCCCTGGCAAAGACCCAAGGAGGTGGAGGACATAGAGCAGCGGCCGGGTTCCGATCCCGGAAGAGTCCTGAGCACTATAGTAAAGGTTGTGGATAAAATGGAGGACATAGAGTGGCAGCCGGGTTCCGATCCCGGAAAGGTCCCGAGCACCTGTATCAGATGTAATCATCCTAACCTTATAGTAAAGGTTGTGGATAAAGTGAATCTTGCGTTCTCACCTGTAATTATCTCTAGATGTAAGACATTGGTGTGTAATCGTTGTAATCTGCATATGGAGATGTTTCCTGAGATCGAAATGGGTGATTTGAGATGACGATCATCGAGGACTTCGAGAAGGCCCTGGAGTCGGGCGATCGCGCGAGCATCGAAGGCGTTGCGGTCCGTTTGGTGAGATCCGGAGTCGATACCGCGAAATACGTCTTGCAGGTGGTGGCGAGCCTTCGCCACAACCTTCGCGTGACGAGGAAGGAGCGCGACGACGCTCTCGACGCGCTGGAGGCGATGGTGCGTCGGTACTGCGACCGGCCCGACCCGAAGGACGAGCAGGAGGTCACGCCTGGCGGGGTGCTCGTCACGCCCAGCGGCGAGGAGGAGGCGCACAACGCGATCACCCTCCTGTGGCACCACGGCAGGGCCGACTACGAGGACCCCGAGAATGCGATCTGGCGGCTGCGGCCGGTGGGAGGTGAGGATGCCTAACAAACCGTGGGAAAAACTGAACGAGATCGACAGGACGCTGCGCCGTCTCTTCCCACCTGGACCAAACCAGGAAACGGTCCCGGTGAAGATTGAGATGCTGAGCGGCTTTGAACTGTTCAATACTAGGCCCTACCACAATTATGATGACTACTCGGATGGATGGCGAATCGAAGGTGGAGGTGTGGTCGTGCAGCGAGAAGACTTGGACGATGCGGTCCGAGAGTTCTCAAGGCGCGTGAAAGAGCGCCGCGACAAGTAAGTTAACTATGACAAACAAGTAGACATGTCTGAGAAAACAACGGAATCTTGTTCAGCAGTAGGCTGCGAGAATCGCATAGAGTTTGTTATCCGAGAAATTGACAACCCGGAGGTAGACCCTGGAGAAGAGTGCTACTCGTGCTCTTCCCATCTATTGGATCTGCTTGGTAGCATATCTCCATCTACATCTAAGTGGCGCTGGGTGGTGGAATTGTATGAGCAATAAAAAAGTGACACGCTCCTCAACAGAAGCGGGGCCTGTAATAATAGGGGCTGATTATAAATGGGAAACCTTTCATAAATGGATGGCGGTCACGTTCCCAGGAATCTCAGTTCCTGAGAGTGGCTGTATCCCGGAGCTGATTGAGATATTCGAGGAATATCCGCACGTTCGTGACCGTCTTATAGAAGATATCCGAAAGGCTTCAGGCGATAGAGCATGGGTAATATGCTGCGCTTTCCGAGATGGCTGGTGGCCGAAAGAATCTGTAGTCGAGGATATTCGTCAGGCTCCAGGAAATCGGGCTACGGCCATCTGTTATGCCTATCTGAATGGTTGGTGGCCGAAAGAATCTATAGTTGAGGACATTCGTCAGGCCCCAGGTGACCGAGCATGGACGATTTACCGTGGTGTGGGAGAAAAATGGTGGCCGAGAGAATCTGCGGTAGAGGACATACGTGAAGCCCCAGGTAACCGAGCGATAGCGATTTACTATGCTTTTCGAGATGGCTGGTGGCCAGAGACATCTGTAATTGAGGATATCCACCAGGCTCCAGGAGATCAGGCTATGGCTATACGCTATGCTTTTCGGGACGGGTGGTGGCCAAAAGAATCAGTGGTTGAAGACATTCGCCGGGCTCCGGGTAACCAAGCATGGGCGATTTACTGTGGCGTAGCAGAAGGATGGTGGCCGAGAGAATCAGCAGTTGAAGATATTCTTCGAGCTTCAGGAGACAAGACAACAGCGATCCACTATGCCACTCGAGACGGTTGGTGGCCAACGAAAAGAGAAATACCAACAGACTGGGAGAGCAGTATAGTAGCCGCCTGCCCTAAAAGCAGAGGACTTTCAGTTGGAACAGCTATAGCAGGATATACTGCTATATTCTGCGCTTGTGCAGCAGTTGCAGTTATGATTTACGAAACATGGATAACTGGTATACTATTTCTTGTGATAGCAGCGCTATGCACAACGAGTTACTGGCTCCTCCGAAAATCGGGAAGATAGCTAGAATACTTGATCTAAAGAAGCTTACCCAGCGGGATTGAGCGATATGGATGATTGGGACTCTGAGGATACCACGATTGAGAGCCTTCTGTATGATGAGGGCGGCTACAAGACATGCCGTAGGTGTGGCAAGGACTTTTTGTCGTGGTGGAGTCTTGATGGTAGATGGAGACTTGTCGAGCCTGACGGAAGAGAACACTGTTGCCCAGATTATGGGACTGTAGATTCTGAGCTTACTGGATACTACCACCAAGGAAACAACGTGGAAGACAATAGTCCTGAAAACGACGTGGAACTGGCGATACGGGCCGCCCGTACAGTCTTCAACTGTTTGAAAGCAGTGCCGGGTCCGCTGCGAACCCACGTACTTGGTCTAGTCGGGGAAGCATTGAGACTAGGAACTGTGGAAAATAACCTGCCACAGGACTTCCCAGAGAAAGGCGAGAAATGAACAAGAAGAGAAAACCGAAAGCTTGGCAAGCGCTGCGACGGCGTGTACTCGACATCTATGCGGCTGTACTGGCTCCAGATTATGACTGGGAAGACATTCAGGATGGAAACGTCATCCTGACGCCAGCTCAACTGGAGCATCTTATAGAGGCCCTGAAGGTCATTCTCGGCACGCCACGACGAAACTGGACCGGTTGGTCCAGACTTGCCAAGTTCGATAACGTAGATTCCGCCACGGACTATCTCTACTCAAGGGGATTTCGCGCCTCTCGACGTCTGGAGCCGAGTGGCAATGACGAGTAATGCATCTTGAAGAGGACTGGTCAATGAGTATACCAAACCTTTGGGAAGAAATCTTCGCTGAGAATCGATACCTCACGGAGATTGTTCCTCCTGTTCCTCTAACCGCCAAGTGGATTCCTTGTCCGGACAGGGTGAAATTCGACCCTTGGAATAGAGTCTGGATAGACAAATGGGGCATCTTGGAGAAGGTTGACCCAGTGCCCTTCTTCTATGATGTCGCTCCTGTCCAGGCTGCAGATCTGAGATTTGTATCTCAGAGAATGACTGTTACGCCGGACATGGTTATGTCCTTCAACCTGTGGGCAGAATGGGTCTCTAGACCCTTCGGAATACAAACCAGGGATGGTATATTCCGGGCTCTAGTAGCAACGGATGTTGACTGGGTTGAGAAAGCTAGGATCATGCAGTCGGTAGGATTTACCGTGTCCAACTGGATACGTGTGGAAAAGACAGGAAATTGGTCTTTGGAAGCTGAGGACGGAGACTTCCAGATCTTTAGGAGAGTCTCGTGAACAAAGATAGAGTTTGGGTAGTAAATCCTAATATTTGCTGGGCTAAACCAGTTGTGGACCTTTTGAAAGGAATGGGTGAGACACTAGTCTACCCTACGCCTCCCTTTGACAAATTCAAGAAAATTGAGACCCCCATTGGAGGTCTCTCTAACCTCCGTGGAAACACGGTTTATCTAGTACACTGTCAAAACAGTCCTGAGTTCAGCGTAGAAGCTGAGGAAGTAGTCTTCATTCGAGATTCGAATGAGCTACCAGATTCGGTTTTGGCTGCGGTGATACGAATTAATCTCTCTAGGCTTTGTGACAGCGATGGATGCTACATTCCTCCAATCTGGGACTGGGATCGCTGTTTTGTGACAGTAGATCACGGTAAAAGCTATTCCACGGTGGACTTGTGGATCGACAAGGACCTGATGTCCTCTGAGGACCTAGAGAGAATTCAGACCTTCTGCAGATTGCACAAAACTGAACTTGAGGAGAATTTTGATCACTGGAGACTCTCCAAGAGCTGGAAGAGAGAGGCAGAAAAGGCAGCACTTATTACCAGGAAACTATTGACAGTTTCCAGGTTTCCTATACGCCCCATGTCGGGGTCCATAGTCAAGGGCCTGTCTGGACACTGGTACGCTACTATCTCTGACGAGATAGAAGGCCGTGACGTTAAAGTTGAATTCATTCGAATTCCTGTGACCGATGACTAAGAGAGTATTTGACATACCCCCTGGTGGGTCTGTCATAGCTTGGGTCGCTGAGTCTGAGACTCTGGAACGGGAAGTTGTTAGGGTCTTCAGTCGAGTTGAGCAAGGCAGAGCCGAGACTCTAAAGACCGAACTGGATGGTTACATATCCGATCTGGAGACTCATCTAAGCCGGGTGAGGTGGCTTAGGGACAATATTCCTGATGAGGAAGAACTTGAATCTTTGTCCAAGGCCCAGGTCTCCTGGGCCGATTTCGACTACAGACATGAACCTTAAAGTTGGAACCTACTCCTCGAGCCCGGAAATATTCTCCCTCTCCATATATGTGGGGGGCAAGTGTGTCACTTTTGTAAGGGACATACAGGCCTTCAAGGAGAGAGATCATCTCATTCTCTACTCCGAGCCTTTTGTAGAATACCTTGTTAATATCTGGGAAGACTTTGTTAACTCTAGGGAGAGTATTCACTTCCCAGACATAGCACAGGGATTCATCTGGCCACCCGTCACTATAACCATGCGAGATGATGGGGAAGCTCTAGTCGAATATATTCCCTATAGCACTCTCGGCCAGCAGACGTTTCCTCTGAGATTTCTAGTGACTGAGAAAGTAGAGGAGGTCGTAGACGCAGAGGAGTGTAAGGCTTTTCTCGTAAGTGCCTTGGAAGAGGTAACTCTGCGAATGAAGGATATGAAGCCACACTGCTGGGAGACGGTAAAAACCCTCGTTGGAAAATAAAGGGTTTCAGAGAGGAATCGTTCTTCGGTTCCAAGCAAGGGAAAGAGCGAAGCGAAGCAGGGCAAGCATGGTGTGTCTCCCGGGCTGACCCCCGGGAGGCACCCTTTTTTTCTACCATGCCTAGCGCAAGAGGAAAGAAGCTTACGGAACTGGTTCACCGTAACTGTCAGGTCTGCGGTACTGAGTTTCTTATCAGGAAGTCGAACAGATCTTTCTACACGTGCGACAATTGTCTGGAAGAGCTCTCCAGAGAGATCCGACCCGGAACCTACGTTGTAGAGAAGGAAGACAAGGAGTTTACCGAGAGGTATCTCCTACTGAAGGATATGAACGAACTTCTCCCACCCTGGGAGCGAATGACCGAGGAGCAGATCAGAGAGGAAGCGAGAAGATGAAGACTCTACTAAGTCCGGACCTTGTGAAAGGTCTTGTCCCCAACACTGGGGGAGGATATTCCCACCAGATCTCCCCCGAGGCGAGGCTTCGTCGCTTCCTGATCCTGGGAACCGATGGCGGCACGTACTACCAGAGTGAGGACTCTCTGAACCGAGAGAATATCACGAACGTGTTGCTGTGCATCTCAGAGCTTGGTCTGAAGAGAGTTCGGGATATCGTCGTAGACATCCTGGAAAACAACAGGGCTCTCCGGGTAAAACCGGCTCTGCTGGTTCTGGCCATAGTTGCCGCCCACAACAAGAGCCTGGTGTTCCACGGGGATATCCTCGATCGCTGCATCGGTATCCCCACTCATCTGTTCAACTTCTTGGACTTCTACAAGGCTCTGGGAGGTTCCTTCTCCCGGATGGTACGTAGAGCCATTACTCGGTATTACTATCGAGAGGGTATCTACCACCACATGGTCAAGTACCAGAGCCGCGATGGATTCTCTCATCGTGACGTACTCCGTCTGGCCCACGTGAAGCCCAGGGACCGAGAAATGGAGGCCGCCTTCAGGTGGGCCACTCATGGGATGGAGGGCCTGGAGAAGACCATCGTCGTGAACAAAAACGGTGCAACCCGGGAACATCATCCCATCGAAGATCTCAGAGTACTCCCTGAGATCATCCTGGAGTACGAGGAGATCAAGAAGATTGATCGCTTCGAGGACCTTCCTCACGATCTCTCTCGGTATCCTTGGGAGTTCTTCAACACCAAGCTTCTGAACGATCCAAGGCTCTGGAAGAAGATCCAGACCCCCGCGAGGGCAATCCTCAGGAACGTTCGCCGCTTTGCAGTAATGGAAGATGAGGAACTCATCGATCTGATGGTCAAGAGGATCTCCGAGATCGACCCCAAAAAGGCCAAGGTTCATCCCATGGCCACTCTTCTGCCTTACTTGGCAGTCAGGTCTTTGGACAGGAGACTTGAGGCAGCTCTGGAAGGACTCATCCAGAGAGCCTTTAGGGTTGAGGAGTTCAAGCTGGACTGCAACCTGCACATAGCAGTGGATGTGTCGGCCAGCATGACCTGGATCGACAACAGCGGCATCATACCAATATGGATGGCTATGGGCATCGCATGGGTCCTTCAGAACCTGTCGAGGAACACCACCGTATCGGCGTTCTCCGAGAAGTTTGATCAGATCAACCCCGGAAAGATCATCCAGGATAAGATCCTCCCCTCGTTCGCCTTTGGTGCGACGGACTGCTCCCTCCCCATGGTGAAGGATGAGGGAGCCACGGATGTTTTCGTTGTCATTACGGACAACGAAACCAACAGAAACTTGATCCCTCCGAGTAAGGCTCTGAAGGACTACCGTATGAAGTTCAACAAGCCCAATGCAGCTCTGGTAGTCTTGGCGCTGACTGCTACGAACTTCAGCATTGCGGATCCAAATGATCCGTTGATGCTTGACATTCCGGGGTTCACCGACAACATCGCTCAGATCATCTCGGAGCTTCAAAAGGGTTTCGAGAGATAATAACCGGCTAAAGTTGGTACGACTAGGCAGGGTTATCGGCAAGTAATACCCTGCCTAAAGCTCTTTACCAACTCTCTTTTTTTGGACTGGTACGAAGTGTCAGGCTTATCCTTAACAGATAGTATCTGCCTGACACAGTTTCTTTACCGTCCATTCTCTTTCCTTTACATATGCGAAGCTACAAGTATCTTCTGTCGGAAGTACTGGAAAACGGGATAACCGAGGAGAACAGGACGGATGTCCCTGCGAGGAGGATTGCAGGGAGATCCTTGGACATCTCCCTGCAGGATGGGTTTCCTCTTCTTACCACCAAGAGAATTCATGTCAGGTCTGTAATACATGAGCTCCTTTGGTTCCTAAGTGGCAACACCAACGTCTCATACCTCCATGAAAATGGAGTTACCATCTGGGACGAATGGGCCAATGAGAACGGGGACTTAGGGCCAATATATGGAGCTCAGTGGAGGAACTTTGGAGGTGTAGACCAGATTTCCTGGCTGATGGAGGAAGCAAAGAGGAATCCCAACAGCAGAAGGCTGCTGGTCTCTGCGTGGAATCCCCCAGATCTACCTAAGATGGCACTTCCTCCTTGCCATGTGATGTTCCAGGTGGTCATCCAGCAGGAAAAGCTTCACCTGATCGTCTACCAGAGAAGCGCTGACATCTTTCTGGGAGTTCCCTTCAACATAGCTAGCTATGCTCTACTTGCGGAGTTGATAGCTCATCAACTCTCTATCTTGCCAGTAAGGCTAGTTATGAACTTCGGAGACTTGCATCTATATGAAAATCATGTAGAGCAAGCAGAGATTCAGCTCTCCAGGGAGCCCAGGAGCCTTCCTGATCTCCTCATATGTAGAAGACCTAGCAGTATCTTTGAATACTGCTACGAGGACTTTAACCTAGTAGGCTACGACCCACACCCTGCCATAAAGGCAGATGTGGCTGTATGAAGGGTTTGCGAGAGGCATTTCTTCGGTTCGCCGAAGCCTCCCCCATCCCGAGAGCACTCATGCCTCTCGCTCTTTTCGTACATTCTCACCAGCAGTCGTAGAGAGCTCCTCCTCGCTTTCGATTGGCTGCCATCGATTGGTTGGCTGCTGGTGGGACTTTAATCTTTTGGGGGGTAGGAAGTGGAGGTGGCTCCTCCACTTTCAAGGTGTCTTAGAGACACAGGTAAGAGATCCTATCCCTAGCCAGGTAGGAGGCTCTGCCACCCCCTAACTTCTTCTTCTACTAGAAACATCTAGTAGACGTCGTGAGAGGGGAGCGATTAGCTCCTTCGCTGGTCTAATCACTTCCCTCTCTTTTTATCTTCGTGGCATGTGTGGCGCGGTAGTAATCAACAAGAAGACTCTTGTTCTAGGACCTGGAGTCCCCATCAACAGGGAAAATTTCCACCCTGTGCTCCCTAAGGACCCAGTCCTTGGCCCGTCTATATGGGCCAGATGGGAGAGAATTGGGGAGATCTGGTTCCCTGACAAGCTTGTGGGTCTTCGATCTGAGTCATTCCTGGAACGAGGAGTAGAGTTCCGCCTCCCCAAGGGTGACTACTTCCTAGAGATGCTCTACTTCTGGAGCAGGAACAATGTGCTCCTGATTACCGTTCCAGCCTATGGCAAAATAAGAAAGGTCCATGACAGGGCTCCTAGGATCGTAACCAGAGAAGTCCTGAAAGACGACAATAGAAGACTACAGGAGATGTATGGCCGCCTCCAGCCAACTTCTTGATACGGTAAGCAGAGCTATAGGTGCAGAGGTAGCCAGGGTAAGAGAGGGTTATACTCGGCTTCTTGACGACTTCATATCTCTGAAGGCATCGCCCGATATCATTGCCCTGAGAGTCTTTCCGGATGTGAAAGAGATAACCGAGGCTATGGGCATGCTCAGATCTGTCCCTAGGGAGAGATATGGAGAGGACCTGACCGCTGTCGTAGTAGGAGATGGATCTACCCCTAGATTGGGCGCCTTGCTAGCCCATGTGACAAAATGGCAGGTCCACTCCATAGATCCCAGACTTCGGGCAGAAAGGATCCCTACTTGGACCAGCAAGGTAAGAAGGCTACATATTTGGCCTCAGAAGTTCCAGAATGCCCCTGTAAGGGACGCTGACCTATTGTTCCTACCCCATGCCCATGTTTCCGTCAGGGAGGCTATGAGGGCCATTCTGGGCCCTCAGGGAGTATGCTACTTCAACCCTTGCTGTACCAAGCCAGATCTGGAACCGGAAGTAGTGAAGGTCGTGCTAGGTATCCTCTCCCCTCATAATAGGATACTGGTATACAGGATGCCTATATGATAGCGTATACCACTCTTGAGATATTGGCTCTTATACCTTTTGGGTTCCTGGGAGCAGCCCTGATCATTTTTGGAGGAAATATCATTTCTAAGCTGGGGAGGAAGAAGTGAGGATCCAGATTGAAAACTGTGGGCCTATTGAACTTTGTGAGCTGCTCATTGATGGTCTTACAG